>CAXUCM010000242.1:0-5955 GCA_964249315.1 uncultured Acetobacteraceae bacterium
ACCAACCACGACAAGACCGGAACCGCGAACAACTAGAGCGTTTTCCGTTCGCGTTCGCTCACGGAACCCGCTCCAGCTCGTTGCTCTGGCGAGCATCTTTATCCGATCAGATGATTCCATCTGATCGGATGATGCTCTAGAAGGGCGCATGGCGGAAGCCGGTCGGATCTCCAGCATCCGGGTGATCCGGCCGGTCATGCTGCGTGAACAGGTAGCGGCGGAAGATCTCGCCGTAACCATCATAGACCAGGCCGCCATTCTGCCGCAGCAGCACGTCGCGATGCGCCCGGTAGTAGGCCGGGATGCGGTACCACGGCAAGCCCGGCCTGAGATGGTGCACCACGTGCAGGTTGTTGTGCAGGAACAGCAGGCCGAGCAGGGGCGCATTCTCGACGACGGCAGTGCGATGCGCGAGGCGTGCCGCGGCACGATGCTCCGCGAAGGAACGCACCAGCGACAGGGCGAGCCCCGGATAGATGAAGACGGCGAAATATTGCACCAGGCCGATATGGCGGGCGTGCAGCCAGAACAGGATCACGCCGACGCCGACGAGGTGCGGCAGCCAGATGCGCCAGGCGGCTCGGTCACCGGCGAGCAGCCGGCCGAGTTCCGGGCCCAGGAAACCCGCCATCGCGCGGGGAGGGCCGAGCAGCAATCGGCCGGCAAGGGTGTTCGAGACGTGGAGCAACGTCCGGTGCAGGCCCGAGCGACGGTAAAGCGAGGCTCTGGTGACGTAGTAGCTTTCGGGGTCGTCGGTCGGGTCGGTGAGGTTGCCGCCGCGGTGATGGCTGAGATGGTATTCACGGTAGCGCGCGTACGGCAACCACAGGCTCAACGGCGGGAAAGCGAGCAGATCGTTCAGGCGCTGCGAGGAGGTCGGATGGCCGTGCAGGACCTCATGCTGCAATGACATGTGCCAGGCGATCAGCCAGGCCGCGAGCGGGACGAGCAGCCAGGTCGGCAGGGTCTGAAATAGCGCCGTGACGCCGAGCCAGCCGCCATAGATCAGGGCGGCGAGGACGACCGTCGGCCATTCCACGGGCGGCCGGGAGTGGAGCGGTTGAGCTTGCATGTCCTCGCTCCAATCGACCTCACGCTTTTAACCCGGTCCGAGCTTGTGGTAAATGGTATTCCCTCACGCCTTGTCGTGCAATGCATTTTGTTAGCAGAAGCGAAGATGAAACGGCTGTCGCTGCCGATGTACGACCTTCCGGAACTCGGCTGGGCCCATGATGGGTTGTGTGACGCCCTGCTGGCGGCACTCTCCGCGGCACCCGCCTTCGCCGGGATCGGGCTGCCGGACAGGCGTGAGCGACCGACGGCGCTGATGCCGTGCTGGCGCGATCCTGAGCTGTTGCTGTCGCAGACTTGCGGCTACCCGCTGATGCATGAGCTGAAAGGGGCGGTCCGCCTGGTGGCGACACCCTGCTATGACGCGGAAGGCTGTGACGGCGCGTGGATGCGCAGCGCCTTGCTGGTGCGGGACGGCATTGCCGCCGACGGGATCGCGGGGCTGCGCGGTACTGCGGTCTGCGCGATGAATGCGGCGGACAGCAACTCCGGCATGAACCTGCTGCGTGCCGCGGTCGCACCCTGGGCTCGGGAAGGGCGCTTCTTCCGCGAGGTCGTCACGACCGGGGCGCACGTGTCGAGCATCGAGGCGGTGGCCGGCGGTGAGGCGGACCTCGCCGCCATCGACTGCGTCACTCTCGCCTTGCTGCGGCAGGTGGCACCGCATCGTCTCGCCGGTTTGCGCGTGCTCGGATGGACGCAAGCGACGCCGGGATTGCCGCTCGTGACCTCCCGGGAGAGCGCCCCGGCGCACCTTGCCGCGTTGCGTCTGGCGCTCGACCGGGTTTCGCGCGATCCCCTGGTGCGGCCGGCGCTGCGCGCCCTGCTGATCGATCGTTTCGAGGTTCTCGACGAAGCCGCCTACGCGCGTGTCCTCGAGCTCGAGCAGGAGGCGGCGGCGCTGTCCTATCCGGTGCTGCGGTGAACGGCGGCAAGATGCGGCGCAAGGGCGACCTGCCGAGCAAGACCTGCGCGCAGTGCGGGCGCCCGTTCGCGTGGCGACGCAAATGGGCGCGGGTCTGGGACGAGGTGCGCTACTGCTCGGAGGCCTGCCGGAGGGCGGCGAAGCTCAGAACGCCGTCTTGACGGTGGCGATGGCGGCGAAGCCCTCGCCGATATAGTAGGTGGGCGGGGTGCCTTGCACCATGGTGCCGAACTTGCCGGCGGTGGGCAGCGTGTTCGACGTGACGGTCGAGACGCCGGACAGAAACTTGTTGTTGGTCAGGTTGATCAGGTTGAGCTGGACCGTCGGCGCCTTGGCGAAGCCGATGTCGCGCAGCCGCAGGCCGACGGTCGCGTCCATCTCGTAGTAGGCCGGCAGCGCCTCGTCGTTCATGAAGGTGGTGTATTGCTTGCCGATATAGCGGTTGCTGTAGTTCGCGAAGAAGCGGCCGTCGTCGTAGTCGATCGCGGCCGAGGCGACCCAGTGCGGGCTCTGCACCGCATCCTTGCCGGTGGTGGGCAGATAGTCGCCGCCGGCCTGGATGTCGTTGTCGATCGAGGTATGCAGGTACTGGCCGGATACGTAGGGGCGGAAATGCGCGAACGGGCGCGTGCCCGCCTCGACGTCGATGCCGTCCGAGGTCTGGCCGCCGGCATTGATGTCGGTGGTGATCGAGCCGTTGGTGCCGGCGACCGCGCTCTGGATCTGCCGGTTGGTGAAGTTGTAGTGGAAATAGCTGGCCGAGGCGACCAGCAGGTCACCCTGGTAGCGGTAGCCGAGCTCCTCGGAGATCGAGTACTCGTCCTTGACGCCGCTGCCGCCGCGGAAGGTCACGGAGCCGTCGAGATAGGAATAGGTGTTGTACAGGGTGGTGTTGACCGGTGAGCGGAAATTGGTGGTGACGCTGGCGAAGAGCTGGCTCCTGGCGTTGATCCGGTAGCTGGCCGAGATCGCCGGCAGCGGCTGCGCGTCGTTCAGGACGGACTTGTACTGCGGACCGGGCAGCATGTTGGTGCCGTCGCGGTTGATGATGGCCTCCTTGAAGCCGATCTGTATCGCGAGCCGGTCGCCGAGCAGGCTGAGATCGTCGCCGACGAACAGCGAGTGGATCGCGGTCTTGGTGTCGATGTCCTGGCCGAGCAGACGCAGGCCGTCCACCGTCTTGATGTTGCCTTCCAGGCCGTAGATGCTGGTCGGCTCGCCCTCGTAGCTGACCGGGCTGTACGGTTCGGTATCGTAATCGTTCGAGTAGTCGAACCACCAGCCGGCGAAGAGCCTGTTGATGCCGAGCTGGTAGTACGATTTCAGGGTGAAGCCGGAACGGATCTGGCGGTCCTGGAAGGCGAGCAGGGCCTCTTCCGAGAACGGCGCTGCCGGGAGCGGAAATTGCAGGTTGATCGGCGCGGTGACCGGCTGGGCGCCCTGATAGTTTCCCGAGTTGAAGAACTGGGTGCCGATGGTGCCGTTGCCGTAGCCCCACCACATGTAGGGGATGAAGTCGGCGGTCCAGCGGTCGGTCAGGGTGAAATGCGACGGACCGCTCATCTCGAAATTGGTGTATGGATTGCGGTTCAGCTTGTAGTAGTTGCTGTCGCCCAGCGTGTAGGTGCCGTCATAGTTCAGGGAGTCCTTGAACTCCGACCATTGCGCCAGCGTCGGCATCGTGTAGCTGTTCTGCACCGATTCCTGGTAGGCCGCGACAAGGGAGACGCGGTTGCCCTGGCCCCATTCCTTGACCGCCTTGAAGTCGAAATGATTCTTCTCGTCGGTGCCGGTGCCGCGCCAGGCGCGGTCGTGCTGATGCGAGTAAGACAGGAAGAACTTGATGCCGGTATGGCCGATCAGGCCGCTATCGAGGCGGAGGAACTCGCGATTGTACTTCCAGGTGCCGTAGCCGTAATCGGCGAGGCCGCCGTAATGATCGGTCGGGTCGCGATCGTGGAAGGTGAACAGGCCGCCGGAGCCGTTGATGGTCGGCGTGTCGATGTTCGAGGAACCCTGCTGCAGGCTGAGATCCTCGAGGTTCTCGTTGTCGGCGAACTCGGACGGGTAGGTCGTGTAGACGCCCACGTCGGCGATCGGCGAGCCTTCCCAGATGAACGCCATCTCGGTCTGGTTCAGCCCGCGGATCGACAGCGCGCCCCCGGACAGGCCCCAGGGATCCACCTCCGAGGTCACTACGCCGGGCAGCAGTTGCACCAGCATGAACGGGCTCTGCGCCGGTGCCTGCTTTTGCACGAAGTCGTTGCTCACCGTGCTGCGCGATTTCGGGGCAGTCTCCTTCTTGATCAGGCCGCCGCCCGGCTGCAACCCGGTGACGCCGTCGGCGCTGTGATGGCCCTTGCTGGCTTCGACGACGATCGACTCCCCCGGGTCGGCCGCGAGCGCGCGCGCGGCGAAGGTCGAGAGGGCGGTGCTCGCGAGCAGGACTGCGGTCGCTTTGCCTGGCTTCATCTGGGTCGGGATCCTCTCGCCGCACGAATGTCGCACGAGGGAAAGCAAGCCGAGTGCCAGGCCGCCGGTGATGGATCGCAGCAAGGTTGAAAGCGCGCCTCTGTGGCCGTGAAGTGACGGTCACGGGCGGCTCAGGGTCCGACACGCGCCAGCCGGTGCTGGGTGCGAAGATCGACCGGCAGGCTGGTCTCGGTGAGGGCGACGCCCTGCCAGCCGGCGCCGAGCGCGGTGTAGAGCGAGACCGCGTCGTCGAGCCTGGCGAGGTCGCCGAGTGCGGCGGACTCCTGGCTCTGGTAGGTGGCGCGCTCGGCGGACAGCACGTCGACGAAGCCGGACAGGCCCGCTGCGTAGAGGCGGCGCGCCCGGTCGAGGGCCAGGCCGTTATCGGCGGCGGCGCGATGCAGCACGGCGCTGCGCTCGGCGTCGTCGAGGGAGGTGACCAGGCGGTCCTCCACTTCGCGAAAGGCGGTGAGCACGGTCTGCCGGTAGGCCAGGCGCGCGGCCTCGGCTTCGTCGCGGGCCTGCCGGACCTGCGCGCTCAGCCGGCCGCCGTGATAGAGCGGCTGCACAGCGCTCAGCACGAACTGGAAGGCCAGGCTGTCGGCGGCGAGGAGCTCGTGGATCATGCTCGATTGCAGGCCGAGCGAGAGCGGCAGGGAGAAGTCCGGGTAGAGCTGTGCGACGGCGACGCCGATGCGGGCGTTGGCTTCGGCGTAGCGTCGCTCCGCCTCGCGTATGTCGGGCCGGTTGGCGATCACCATGGCGGGCAGCGTCACCGGCAGCGCCGGCACGTGCGGCAGCGGCGCGGCCGACGACAGCCTCGCCTCCAGGCTGCCGGGCATCGGGCCGAGCAGCACGGCGATGGCGTGACTAAGCTGGGCGATGCGTGTGCGCAGCGGCTGCGTGGTGGCCTGCTCGGTCTCGAGCTCGGCCTGCGCCTGCGCCACCTGCAGGGTGGTGCCGAGGCCTTCGGCGAGGATGCGCCGGGTCAGGCGGAGCGCCTGCCCGGCGGCGTCGATGTTGCGCCTGGCGATGGCAAGCTGGCTCTGCGCGGTGCGCAGGCCGGCATAGTCGGTGACCAGCTCGCCCAGCACGGCCACCAGCATGCCGCGTCGTGCCTCGATGTCGGCGCCGAGCTCGGCGTCCTGAGCCTCGACCTGCCGACGGATGCGGCCGAACACGTCGAGCTCCCAGCTGGCGGTGAAGCCGGGTGCGACCAGCCGGTTGCTCGAGGAGATGCCGGGAAGCGGCGGATATTGCAGCGTCGTCGAGAAGCGCTGGATGCCGGTGTCGCTGCCGGCATCGACCTCCGGCGCGAGGCTGGCGGCGAGTTCCGCACGGACTTCGCGTGCGGCGAGCAGGCGGGCGCCGGCGACCTGCAGGTCGAGATTGCCGGCGACGGCGGCCGCGACCAGCTGGTCGAGCCGCGGATCGCGGAACGAGGCCCACCAGTCCCGCCTCTGCGCCGCGGTGCGAGCGATCTCGGC
>CAXUCM010000243.1:0-5933 GCA_964249315.1 uncultured Acetobacteraceae bacterium
ACGAGACAGAGCCTCGTCCCGTCGGAGCAAAACCATCAATGGTTCACAGCCTCTCTGCCCTGGACCCGCTCAAGGCGAAGCCTTGAGAATCCATTTAGAGGTTTCCAAAGGCGAGCCTTTGGCAGGGCTTGGGGCGGAGCCCCAACCTTTTCCCTTTGCCCTCTCCGCCAGCGCAATATTCATGGCCTCGAAGGCCGGCACCAGCTCCTGCGGGTCGAACAGCCAGAGCAGGACACCGCGGAAATGTTCTCCCTGGGTGAAGAGCGTGCCGTGCGGGGTCGGCCGCAGCAGGAAATAGTGCTCCCCGATGAACAGGCCCGGCAGGCCCCAGAGATGCCCGCGCCAGCGCAGCTCACGGTCCGTGTCGGCGACCAGGATCCGAGGCCAGATGATGGTGCGATCCTCGCCGTAGCCCTCGATGTTCTCGATCACGGCGCCCTTGACGAGAGGGCCGCGCAGACCGGCGATCATCGGGTTCCAGGCGGGATAATCCTTCGCATCCGTGAGCACCGACCAGACCGAGGCCGGCGGTGCCGCGATCTCGATCGTGGTCAGGACGTCCGATCGCGGCGCCGCCACCAGCAGGACGGCGCAGAGCAGCGCCATGATCGCGCAGGCAGGCCAGCCCGCTCGCCGCAGCCCGCGCCGCCACGATGCGCGCTCATGCATTCGCCCAGCCGCCGTCGATGACGATCGCCTGGCCGGTCATGAAGGCGGACTCGTCGCTGCCGAGATAGACCACGAGGCTCGCGATCTCCTCGGGCGTTCCGAGCCGGTTCATCGGCTGACGCGCGATGAAGTCGGCACGGGCGGTCTCGTAATCACCCAGCGCATGCATGCGCTCCTGCAGCGACGGGCTCTCGACGGTGCCCGGACAGATCGCGTTCGCGCGTATGCCGCGTCCGACATAGTCGAGTGCGACCGACTTCGTCATGCCGATCAACGCGGCCTTCGTGGTGCCGTAGGCGAAGCGGTTCGGTGCCGCGATCACCGACGATGCGACCGAAGCCATGTTCACGATCGATCCGCCGCCCGACGCCACCATCGACGGCAGGAAGGCACGCATCATGCGATAGGCCGCGCGGACGTTGAGCGCCCAGGAGAGCTCGAACGCATCCTCCTCGCAGTCGAGCAGGGCTCCGTGATGCACGATGCCCGCGCAATTGAACAGGATCTGCGGTCCGGGATGCTGCCCCGCGAACGCGGCGATCGCACCGTGGTCCAGCACGTCGAGCACGCTCGTGATGATTTCGGCGGTCCCGGACAGGGAGCAAAGCTTCCCGGCGTCGACGTCCGTCGCAATCACGCAAGCACCTTCCGCAGCACAGGCTCGCGCCGCCGCCTGGCCGATCCCCTGCCCTGCCGCCGTGACGATCGCCGTCTTGCCGTCGAGCCTGCCCGTCATCCTGCCGGCTCCCGTTCCGCCGAAGAAATGGTTTCCGGCAAGAGCGACCTCACCAGCGCTGATGGACGTGCGGTTTGACGTCGTCGCGGTAGATGCGTGCCAGCTCATCCATGACCGCGGGCGAGAGCGGCGGCAGGGCGGCCGCTTGCGCGTTGGAGCGTGCCTGCGCGGCATTGCGCGCGCCGGGGATCACCACGGTGACCGCGTCCGACATCAGGATCCAGCGAAGTGCCATCCGCGCCATCGCGCCGCCCGCCTCGTCATGGCCGACCAGCACGCGGACCTTCTCGACGGCAGCGAGCCCGACCTCGTAGGGCACGCCGGCGAACGTCTCGCCGACGTCGAACGCCTCGCCGTTGCGGTTGAAGTGCCGATGATCGGTCTCGTCGAACCTGGTGTCGGACCGGAACTTGCCGGAGAGCAGGCCGCTGGCGAGCGGCACCCGGGCGACGATCGCCAACTGACGCGCCGCGGCCTGCGCGAACAGCTTCTCCGCCGCGCGCTGGCGGAAGATGTTGTAGATGATCTGGATGCTGGCGAGACCGGGATATTCGAGCGCCTTCAGGCCTTCCTCGACGCGCTCGACGCTCACGCCCCAGGCTCGGATCAGCCCGCGCTCCTGGAACGCGTCCAGGCCGGCGAAGACCTCCGGGTGGTAGTACAGATCGGTCGGCGGGCAATGCAGCTGGACGAGATCGAGCGCGCTCGTCTCGAGGTTCTCGCTGCTGCGGCCGATGAAGCGCTCGAGGTTCTCGGGCGTGTATCCCGCGACGGTCTGGGTCGGCAGCCGTCGCCCGGCCTTGGTCGCGACGAAGGGTCGCGCACCGATGCGACCGCGCAGCGCCTGGGCGATCAGCCGCTCGGATCGTCCGTCGCCGTAGACGTCGGCCGTATCGATGAAGCTGACGCCGGCATCGAGGGCTGCGTTCAGCGCCTCGATCGCATCGGCCTCCTCGACATGGCCCCAGCTCGCGCCGATCGCCCAGGCGCCGAAACCGATCTCGCCGACATCGCGGCCGGTACGGCCGAAGCTGCGATTCCTCATCTTCGTGTTGCCTCCCCTGTTCGCTGTCGGCAAGAGTAGCGGCCATGAGAGCTGCCGTCATGCATGCACCGGGCGGTCCCGAAATCCTCGCGATCGAAGAGCGGGACATCCCCGAGCCGAGATCGGGCGAAGTGCTGATCCGCGTGCGAGCCTTCGGCCTCAACCGCTCGGAGATGTTCACCCGCCAAGGTCTCTCGCCGAGCGTGTCGTTCCCCCGCATTCTCGGCATCGAGGCGGTCGGCGAGGTGGAGCATGCGCCGGGCGGAGAGTTCGAGAGCGGCGCGACGGTGGCGACGTGCATGGGCGGCATGGGTCGCGAGTTCGACGGCGGCTACGCGCAATATACCTGCGTGCCGGCAAATCAGGTGCTGGCGGTCGACACGACGCTGTCCTGGGAGAAGCTCGGCGCCCTGCCCGAGATGATGCAGACCGCGTGGGGATCGCTGTTCCGCGCGCTTCGCCTGCAAGCCGGAGAACGCCTGCTGATCCGCGGCGGCTCCACCTCGGTGGGGCTCGCCGCGGCGGCGCTGGCGAGGCGACACGGCGCCGCGGTCACCTCGACGACGCGCTCGGCGACGCGTGAGACGCTGCTGCGCCGCAACGGTGCGGACGAGATCCTGGTCGACGATGGCAGGCTGCAGGAGACGGTGCGGGGCTTGCCGGACGGACCCTTCGACAAGGTGCTCGAACTCGTCGGCACGACCACGCTGGAGGACTCGTTGCGCTGTGCCAAGGAAGGCGGCGTCGTCTGCGTGACCGGCACGGTCGGCAATCGCTGGTCGCTGCCCGAGTTCCAGCCGATGGCCCTGATCCCGGTGGCCGTGCGCCTGACGACCTATGGCGGCGGCCCGGCGGACCTGCTGCGGACGCCGCTGACGGCGCTCGCCGCCGAGATCGCATCCGGAACCCTGCCGCTGGAGATCGGCCGCGTCTTCAGGCTGGACGAGATCGTCGAGGCGCATCGCTGCATGGAGGCCAACGAGGCGAGCGGCAAGATCGTCGTACTGACGGACTGACCGCCGGCCAGATCAAACTGGAGGAAAAGGAACGATGCCGTTCTTCGTCGTGACGATGACCCATCCGGATGGCGATGAATGGGGCCGGCACGTGGTCGCGCATGTCGAGTACCTGCTCGACCTCGTGGAAGCAGGCAAGCTCGTCGCCTCCGGTCCCGTGAAGGACCTCTCCCAGCGCGGCGGTCTGCTCATCTTCTCGGTTGCTTCGCGCAGGGAGGTGGACGAGCTGATCGCCCACGATCCGTTCTCGCCTGCCGGCCTGATCGCGACGCTGACGGTGGTGGAATGGGATCCCCTGTTCGGGGCTTTTCACGACCGGTCCTCTCGCGAGTCCGCCGGGCTCATCGCCGCGGGTGGCGGGCATCTGCTGGAGCGGCTACGCGGCTCGGCGAATGAAAGACCATGATCGAGCCCTTGGTCGAAGCGGTCGGCTGTGTCGTCGGTCTGGCGCTGCTGCTCTATTTCCAGGTCTGGCGGCCTGGACGCGAGGCCGCGCGCGAGCGTGCCAGGCCACACGCCGAGCGAACCGACACGAAATAGATCGGGCTCTGGGGCCTGAGCTCCCGGCACGCGAGGGCGTGCTGCGCATGACGGGTTCAAGGCGGAGCCCTGACCTCAAGCTTGCAGAAACGCCCGCAGCAACGCGTTTACGGCCTCCGGCGCATCCTGCTGCACCCAGTGCGACACGCCGGGCAGCCGCCGCAGGGTCAGGTCGCGCACGTAGCGTTCGGTGCCGTCGAGGCAGCTCAGGTCGAGCGCCACGTCCTGCTCGCCCCAGATCACCAGGGTCGGCACCTCGATCACCTGCTCCAGGCCCGGCGGCATCGCGTGCGGCCCGCGCATCGCGCGATACCAGTTCAGCATCGCGCGCGCAGCCCCCGGCTCGCTGATCTGGTCGAGATAGACCTGGAGAAGCTCGGGCGGCAGCGCCAGCCGGCGGAACATCCGACGGATCGCCGCCCCGCCGCGCGCCGCCAGCATCCGCTCCGGCAGCAGCGGCAGCCGGAAGAACGCCACGTACCAGGACCGCCGCCGCTGGCGCCAATGCCTGAGGGCGGCGCGAAAGCAGAGCGGGTGCGGCACGTTCATGATCACCAGCCGCGTCAGCGCGCGGCGACGCTGGGCGGCGAAGCACCAGGCCACCATCGCGCCCCAGTCATGCCCGATCAGCACGACCGAGGACGCCCCGGCGGCGTCGATCAGCGCCGCCACGTCGGCCAGCAGATGCTCCAGCGCATAGTCCGCGACCGCGGCCGGCCGGCTGCTGCGTCCATAGCCGCGCTGGTTCACCGCCCAGACCCGGTAGCCGAGCTCCGCCAGCACCGGCATCTGGTGCCGCCAGGAGACCGCGTGCTCGGGAAATCCGTGCAGGCAGAGTGCGAGCCGGTCGCCGGCGCCGGCCTCGAGCACCTCGAAATGCATCCCGTTGGCGACGACGAGGCGGGTCCGCGTCTCAGCCATCCTGCAGCCAGACCGGGTCGGGAAGGCGCGCGACGAACGCCGCGTGCGCCGCCAGCGCCGCCGCATCCACCCGCAGCGGGCGCGGCGTGCGCGTCGCGTGCTGCGCGTACCTGACGCCGGCGATGCTGCCCGCCTGCACGGCGAGCTCGAGGCCGCGCTGACGGCCGCCGATCAGCTCCAGGTAGACCTGGGCGAGCAGCCGGCAGTCCAGCAGCGCGTTGTGGGTGGTGCGCTCGCTGAGATCGATCGCGTAGCGACGGCACAGCGCATCGAGGCTGTTCGGAAGCCCGGGGAAGCGCTCGCGCGCCATCTCCAGCGTGTCGATCATCCGGGCGGCAGCCAGCGAAGGCAGCCGCAGCCGGTGCAGCTCGGCATCGAGAAAGCCGAAATCGAAGCGGGCGTTATGCGCGATCAGCGGATCCTCGGCGACGAAGTCGAGGAAGGCGTCGACGATCTCGGCGAATTTCGGCTTGCCGAGCAGGTCGGCGCGAGTCAGCCCGTGCACCCGCGACGCGTCCTCGTGGATGTCGCGCTCGGGATCGATCAGCACGTGGTAGTGCCGTCCGGTCGGCAGGTCGTCGACCAGTTCGAGGGCGGCGATCTCGATGACCCGGTCGCCGGCGGCCGGATCCAGTCCGGTGGTCTCGGTGTCGAACAGGACCGTGCGCGTCATGATGCCGACTCCTCGCGCATTCGCTGCAGCATTCCCCTGATCTGCCGCAGGCTGTGCCAGCGTGACAAGCCGGTCCGGATCACCACGTCGGCGCGCCGCCGCTTCTGCGCGTCCGGCATCTGCCGCGCGATCAGGCCGGCGGCCTCGGCATCGGTCATGCTGCGACGGCGGCGCACCCGCTCGCGCTGGATCGCCGGCGGCGCCGAGACCACGACCACCAGGTCGCAGTGCCGCCAGCCGTCGCCCTCGAGCAGCAACGGGACGTCGAGCACCGCCCAACGGCAGCCGCGCGTCCGGGCGCGCGCCAGGAAGCGCCGCTGGGCGGCACGCACC
>CAXUCM010000244.1:0-5912 GCA_964249315.1 uncultured Acetobacteraceae bacterium
ATCGCCCTGATGCAGGTGGATGGTGGCGTGCGGCATGAACTGGGTGACGCTCATGTCGGGTGGTCCGGTGGGACGCCGACCGGCCCGGCCGAGATCGGCCGGGCCTGGTCTGCCGTCATGGTGCCCAGGAGAAGACTCGAACTTCCACGACCTTGCGGCCACAGGTACCTGAAACCTGCGCGTCTACCAATTCCGCCACCTGGGCCGGGGCAACCGCCAAGCGTCGGCGGGGTTGGGAGCGCGGTCTACCGGCGTGCCGCGGCCGCGTCAATGCGGGTCGGGCCAAATCTCGCAGGATCACAGGGAGGGTGGATGACGACGCGCAGCGTGGCGACCGTGTTCGGCGGCTCGGGGTTTCTCGGGCGATACATCGTCAAGCGGCTGGCGGCCGGCGGCCAGGTGGTGCGGGTGGCGGTGCGCAATCCGGTTCGTGCCAACCTGCTGCGGACGATGGGCCGGGTCGGCCAGATCGTGCCGATGGCCGCCTCCCTGTCCGACGAGGCCTCGGTCGCCAGCGCCGTCGAGGACGCCGACACGGTCATCAACCTGGTCGGCATCCTGGCCGAGAGCCATCGCGGCGACTTCACCCGCATCCACGCCGAGGGGGCGGGCCGGGTCGCCCGGCTGGCGCGCGCGGCCGGCGCGCAAAGCTTCGTGCAGATGTCGGCGATCGGCGCCAGCGCGGACAGCCCCGCCGCCTACGGCACCAGCAAGTTCGCCGGCGAGGCCGCGGTGCGGGCGGCGTTTCCGGCGGCAATCGTGCTGCGTCCGTCGATCGTGTTCGGCCCGGAGGACGCCTTCTTCAACCGCTTCGCGGCGATGAGCCGATACGCCCCGGTGATGCCGGTGTTCTGCGGCGACACCCGGTTCCAGCCGGTCTACGCCGGCGACGTCGCCGATGCCGTGGTGGCAGCACTGGCCAACCGCGACCTCGCGGGCCGGGTGCTTGAGCTCGGCGGTCCGCGCGTCTGGCGCTTCCGCGAGCTGCTCGCCTGGATGCTGCACGAGCTGCGTCGCAAGCGCATCATGCTCGACGTGCCGATGCCGCTCGCGCGGCTGCAGGCGACGCTGCTGGAGCATGTCCCCGGCAAGCCGCTGACCCGCGACCAGCTTTCCATGCTGGCCCGCGACAACGTCGTCGCCGAGGGTGCTGCCGGCTTCGAGGCGCTCGGCATCCTGCCGACGCCCCTCGAGCTGATCGTGCCCGGATATATCGGTCGCTACCGCGCCGGCGGCGGCAACCGCGACCGGCCGCTGTAATACCAGCCGACCGAAAGACAAGGCCGGGCTCCCCCCATCGATCCGCTTTGCGGCTCGATCGCCAAAGGCGTCGCCTCTGGAAACCGGTCCACTTAATCCCAAGGATTCTCAAGGCTCGCCTTGAGCGGGTCCAGGGCAGCGCCCTGGCCTTCCTTGTGTCACCGTCGAAGTCGGACCAGATCGGCCATAATATGACGTAACGCTCGGCTCACCCCGACTGGCGAAGGCCCAAGACGGCATCACAGGGACAGCATCACTGTCTTTTCATCAGAAATCATCCGCCGTAATTTTGCCATGAAGCCCAAGCCCGCCGCACGTCGCGAGGACACCATGGCCGAACGCATGCTGCAATTCACGCATCTCGAACAGCACCAGCCGGACAAGCGCAGCGTCGGCGAACGCCGGTCGGATTTCAACGAGATCTACCAGGCCTTCAGCGTGTCCGATGCCGAGGCGCAGTCCGGACGCTGCTCCCAGTGCGGCGTGCCGTTCTGCTCGGTGCACTGTCCGCTGTCGAACAACATCCCGGACTGGCTGAAGCTGACCGCCGAGGGGCGCCTCGAGGAAGCCTACGAGGTCAGTTCCGCGACCAACAACTTCCCCGAGATCTGCGGCCGGATCTGTCCGCAGGACCGGCTCTGCGAGGGCAACTGCGTCATCGAGCGCGGCTTCGAGAGCGTCACCATCGGCGCGGTCGAGCGCTTCATCACCGATACCGCGTTCGAGCGCGGCTGGGTGCGGGCGATCGCGCCGAAGCGCGAGCGCGCGCAGTCGGTCGGCATCATCGGCGCCGGGCCGGGCGGCCTCGCCTGCGCCGAGCAGCTCCGCAAGCAGGGCTACCAGGTCCATCTGTACGATCGCTACGACCGCATCGGCGGGCTGATGATCTACGGCATCCCCGGCTTCAAGCTGGAGAAGGAGATCGTGCTGCGCCGGCACGCGCTGCTGGAGGCGGGCGGCATCCGCTTCCATCTCGGCCAGGATGTCGGCGACACCGACGACGCGTCGACCATCGCCTTCTCCACCCTGCGCGCGCGGCACGATGCCGTCCTGATCGCGACCGGGGTCTACAAGTCGCGCGATATCGGCGGCCCCGGCTCGGGGCTGCCCGGCATGGTCCCCGCGCTGGACTATCTCACCGCCTCGAACCGGCGCTCGCTCGGCGACGCGGTGCCGGCGTTCGAGAACGGACTGCTCGATGCCGCGGGCAAGAACGTGGTGGTGATCGGCGGCGGCGACACCGCGATGGATTGCGTGCGCACCGCGGTGCGTCAGGGCGCGGCGTCGGTGAAGTGCCTGTATCGGCGCGATCGCGCCAACATGCCCGGCTCGCTGCGCGAGGTGAAGAACGCCGAGGATGAGGGTGTCGAGTTCGTCTGGCTGGCGGCGCCGGAGGCGTTCCTGGGCGACGACCACATCACCGGCGTGCGCGCGGTGCGCATGAAGCTGGGCCTGCCCGACGCCTCCGGCCGGCAGTCGGTCGAGACGGTGGCCGAGAGCGGCTTCACCCTGCCCGCCGACCTGGTGATCAAGGCGCTCGGCTTCGATCCGGAGGAGCTGCCGACGCTGTGGGGCGAGAGCGGGCTCGAAGTGTCGCGCTGGGGCACGCTGAAGGTCGGGCGCAGCTCGTTCATGACCAGCCTGCCCGGCGTGTTCGGCGCCGGCGACATCGTCCGCGGCGCCAGCCTGGTGGTGTGGGCGATCCGCGACGGGCGCGACGCGGCGATCAGCATGCACCGTTACCTGGCCGAGCAGGCGCTCGGCGAGAACCGGCAGATGGCGGCGGAATGACCGACATGGACGCATCCGAGAACGGCGCCGAGTTCGTCTCGGCCTGGCAGCGCAACGAGGTCGCCCTGGCCGGCAGCTACGATGCCTCGCAGGAGCACGATGCCTGCGGCGTCGGCCTGGTCGCGGCCCTGGACGGTCGCAAGCGGCGCGACGTGGTCGAGGCCGGCATCGCCGCGCTGAAGGCGGTGTGGCATCGCGGCGCCGGCATCCATGTGGAGATCCCGCAGGACTTCTTCGCCGACGCCATCGCCCGCACCGGCAGCCGGCCCGACGGCACGCTGATCGGCATCGGCATGGTGTTCCTGCCGAAGACCGACCTGACCGCCCAGGAGCGCTGCCGCACCATCGTCGAGAGCCAGATCCTGGCGTTCGGCTACGGCATCCATGGCTGGCGCCAGGTGCCGATCGACACCGGCTGCATCGGCGAGAAGGCCAACGCGACCAGGCCCGAGATCGAGCAGATCATGATCCGCAACCTGCGCGACGTGCCGGAGGCGCAGTTCGAGCGCGAGCTCTACGTCATCCGCCGTCGCATCGAGAAGCGGGCGATCGCCGACCAGGTCGCCGAGCTCTACATCTGCTCGCTGTCCTGCCGCTCGGTGATCTACAAGGGCATGTTCCTGGCCGAGAACCTGACCGACTTCTATCCCGACCTGCTCGACCCGCGCTTCGTCAGCCGCTTCGCGATCTACCATCAGCGCTACTCGACCAACACCTTCCCGACCTGGCGGCTGGCGCAGCCGTTCCGCAAGCTCGCCCATAACGGCGAGATCAACACCATCTCGGGCAACACCAACTGGATGAAGAGCCACGAGACCCGTCTCGCCGCGGCCGAGCTCGACGAGCATATCGAGGATCTCAAGCCGGTGATCCAGGTCGGCGGCTCGGACACCGCCTCCCTCGACAACGTCTTCGAGCTGCTCACCTTCGCCGGTCGCGACGCGCCGATGGCCAAGTCGCTGCTGATCCCGGCGGCGATCGCGCAGGGGCCGGCGATGACCCGCGCGCATCGCGACATGTTCCTCTATTGCAACGCGGTGATGGAGCCCTGGGACGGTCCGGCGGCGATCTGCGCCACCGACGGGCGCTGGGTGATCGCGGGGCTCGACCGCAGCGGCCTGCGCCCGTTGCGCTACACCGTCACCGCCGGCGACATGCTGATCGTCGGATCCGAGACCGGCATGGTCAAGGTCGCCGAAAGCGACATCGTCAGCCGCGGCCGGCTCGGTCCGGGGCAGACCATCGCGCTCGACCTCGCGGAACGACGCTTCTACGAGGACGACGCCCTGCTCGACCTGCTCTCGGCGCGGCAGGATTTCGGCGCCTGGGTCAAGCGCATGCACCGGATCGACGAGATCGTGCGCGCCGACGCCGCCGAGCCGGTGCTCCATGTCGGCGAGGAGCTGCGCCGCCGCCAGCTCGCCGTCGGCACCACCCTCGAGGAGCTGGAGATGATCCTGCACCCGATGGTGGCGGACGGCAACGAGGCGGTCGGCAGCATGGGCGACGACACCCCGCTGGCGGTGATCTCGGAGCGCTATCGCGGCCTCTCGCACTATTTCCGGCAGGCCTTCAGCCAGGTCACCAACCCGCCGATCGACAGCCTGCGCGAGACGCGGGTGATGTCGCTGACGACGCGCCTGGGCAATCTCGGCAACGTGCTGGACGAGGATGCCAGCCAGTGCGACCTGCTGCAGCTGGCGACGCCGATGCTGACCAGCGGCGAGCACGCCGCCCTGCGCGAGTTCCTCGGCGAGGATGCCTGCGGGATCGACTGCACCTTCGAGGCGCAGGCGGGCGAGGCGGGACTGCGCGCCGCGATCGAGCGGATCCGGCGGGAGGCCGAGGAGGCGGTGCGGGCCGGCTGCACGCACGTGTTCCTCACCGACGAGCAGCAGAGTGCGACCCGCGCCTACATCCCGATGATCCTGGCCACCGGCGCGGTGCACACCCACCTCGTGCGCACCTCGCTGCGCACCTTCACCAGCCTGAACGTGCGCACCGCCGAGTGCCTCGACGTGCACGCGATGGCGGTGATCATCGGCGTGGGTGCGACCACGGTGAACCCGTACCTGGCTCAGGAGAGCATCGCCGACCGGCATCGCCGCGGCCTGTTCGGCGACGTCCCGCTGCGCGCGGCGGTCGAGAAATACCGCCGGGCGATCGACAAGGGGCTGCTCAAGACGATGTCCAAGATGGGCATCTCGATGATCGCGTCGTATCGCGGCGGCTACAATTTCGAGGCGATCGGGCTGTCGCGCGCGCTGGTCGCGGAGTTCTTCCCGGGCATGCCGTCGCGCATCTCCGGCATCGGCCTGTCGGGACTGGCGCGCAACGTGCTGAGCCTGCACGAGGCGGCCTGGAGCGAGGATGCGGTGACGCTGCCGGTCGGCGGCCTCTACAAGATGCGCCTGCGCGGCGAGGTGCACGCCTTCGATGGCGGCCTGATCCATACGCTGCAGAGTGCGGTCGCCTCCGACAGCTTCACCACCTACAAGCGCTATGCCGACGCGGTGCGACGCGGCAAGCCGGTGGCGCTGCGCGACCTGCTGGATTTCCGCGAGGGACGCACGCCGATCCCGGTCGAGGACGTCGAGAGCATCACCGAGATCCGCAAGCGGCTGCTGGCACCGGGCATCTCGCTGGGCGCGCTCGGGCCGGAGGCGCACGAGACCCTGTCGATCGCGATGAACCGGATCGGCGCACGTTCGGACAGCGGCGAGGGCGGCGAGGATCCGCTGCGTTCGCGGCCGCGCGCCAACGGCGACAACGCGTCCTCCGCGATCAAGCAGATCGCCTCCGGACGGTTCGGCGTCACCGCGCAGTACCTGAACGACTGCCGCGAGATCGAGATCAAGATG
>CAXUCM010000245.1:0-5908 GCA_964249315.1 uncultured Acetobacteraceae bacterium
GATGACGTCGGGCGGCATCGCGGCCGGGTGCGGCCAGCGGCGGGGCGCCGGCTGCGCGCAGGATCGCTTCGGCGTCGTGCGTCGTGCCCGATGTCACGATACGTATCCGATCAGACGGACGGTAGCGAAGCAACCCTGCCGATGGCACACTCGGCCGCCTTTCCCGCCGGGATCGGGCATGGCGTCGCCGCGGGCGATCGAGCGGAGAGTTCCGGCAGTTCCATGAGTCAGTCCGTCAGCACTCGGCAAGGCAGCAGGCCGGCGCGCCCGGAACCGAGGGGTGCGGCGCCGCTCCTCTTCGGTGCCGCCCGCCCGGGCTTCGTCGGCGATGCGTCGGACGCTGCCGTGCTGGAGCGTTGCCCGCCGCCGCTGGTCCGTCGCCCGCGTCGCCGGCGCGAGCGGATCGGCGGCCGGCTGGCCGGCTCCGGCATCGTCCACCTGCTCGCCCTGGTGCTGCTCTCGATCAGCTTCTCGCATCCTCCCGGCGGCCAGCCGCAGGAATCCCAGCCGGTGGAGATGCTCTACCAGAAGCCCGGCTCGTCCAGCATGACCGGCGAGCCGAACCCCGCGCCGAGCCCGCCCGCGGCATCGCGCCCGGTCCCCGACGAACAGCCGCCGACGCCGATGCCGCCGGTGGCCGCACCGCCGCCGCTGCCGCTGCCCGAGCTGCCGAGCCCGGAGGCGCTGCCGAAACCACTGGCCAAGGCGTCGCCGACGCAGACGCACCAGTCGGCGCCGAACTCGGCGTTCTCGCATCCGATGGACCTCTCCTTCGCGCAGGCGCCGCACGCGTCGCACCGCCCCGGGCGGCGCGCCGGCTTCGGCGGCGCGGTCGACCTGTCGCTGGGCCCGCTGGTGCATAACGGCCAGATCCTTACGCCCTACGCCTCGACCACCAGCGTGCGCGGCGTCAGCAGCGACTACGCCGAGGAGATCAGCGACTGGATCCGGCGGCACATGTACTACCCCGAGGACGCGGCACATCGCGGCGAGGACGGCCCCTCCAGCGTCCACGTGGTGCTCGACCGTCAGGGGCAGGTGAAGAGCATCCGGCTGGTCAGCTCCTCGGGCTCGTATTCGCTCGACGACGCGACGCAAGGCATGTTCCGCAACGCCAGGCTGCCGCCGGTGCCGCCGGACATGAGCGGCGCCAAGTTCGACGTCGATCTGACCATCGACTACATCCTGATCCGGCGTTGACCGGAGTGCGCGCATGACCAGCCCGATCCAGCAACAGGTCGGCACCGACTTCGCCGCGTTCGACGATGCGGCCGCGGCGGTGGCGGCACTCCGGGCGATCTACGCGCAGAGCATCGCGGTGCTCCGCCACGCGTTCGCCGCGCGCGGCGAGACCGGCGATGCCTCCGAAGCGGTCTACCCCTACCTCGCCATCGAGGTCGACGGCGTCAACCTGCTGGCGGACACCCGCCTGCCCTACGGCGTGCTGCTGGAGCCCGGCTTCTACGGCACCACCGTGACCCGGCCGGAGCTGTTCGCCGACTACCTGACCGAGCAGGTCGCGCTGCTGCTGCGGCACTACCATCGCCCGGTGCTGGTCGGCCGCTCGCACCGGCGCATCCCGCTGCCCTACGTGATCGAGGACAGCGTCACCGACATCACCGAGGACGACCTGCGCCAGCTGGCGCGGCACTTCGCCCTGCCCGACCTGCAGAGCACGGACGACCTGATCGCCAACTGCCAGTTGCAGCCGAACCCGGACCAGCCGCGGCCGCTGTCGCTGTTCACCGCCGAGCGCATCGACTACTCGCTGGCGCGGCTGGCGCACTACACCGGCACCGGGCCCGCCGACTTCCAGCGCTTCGTGCTGCTGACCAACTACCAGCGCTACGTCGACGAGTTCCGCAGCCTGGGCGCGCAGCAGCTGCAGCAGGAGGATTGCGACTATTCCGGCTTCGTCGAGCCGGAGGGGGCACCGCAGATGCCGGCCTACCACATGGTTCGCCCGGACGGCGACGGCATCACCCTGATCAATATCGGCGTCGGCCCGTCGAACGCGAAGACCATCACCGACCATGTCGCGGTGCTGCGGCCGCATTGCTGGCTGATGCTGGGCCATTGCGCCGGGCTGCGCCGCACGCAGCGGCTCGGCGACTACGTGCTGGCGCACGGCTACCTGCGCGACGACCACGTGCTCGACGAGGACCTGCCGCCCTGGGTGCCGATCCCGCCGATCGCCGAGGTGCAGGTCGCCCTGCAGGAAGCCACCACCAGGATCACCGGCCTGCACGACGCCGAGCTGAAGACGCGCCTGCGCACCGGCACGGTGATGACCACCGACAACCGCAACTGGGAGCTGCGCTACGCGGCGCTGTTCGGCCCGATCAACATGAGCCGCTCGATCGCAGTGGACATGGAGTCCGCCACCATCGCCGCCAACGGCTTCCGCTTCCGGGTGCCGTACGGCACGCTGCTGTGCGTGTCGGACAAGCCGCTGCACGGCGAGCTCAAGCTGCGCGGCATGGCGCGCGCGTTCTACCGCGAACGCATCAGCCAGCACCTGCATATCGGCATCGAGACGATGCGCCGCCTGCGCGAACAGGGCACCGCCCGGCTGCACTCGCGCAAGCTGCGCGGCTTCGACGAGCCGGCGTTTCGGTGAACCGTTCCGAAAGCAACGCCAGGCAGAGCCCCATGCGCGCGAAGTCAAGCAAGCCAAGGGGCGTTGCCCCTTGAACCCCATCAAAGGCGAAGCCTTTGAAATCCATCTCGTGTTTCAGGTCATACGGGGAAAGCAGAGGAGCATGCCGACGGTCTTCGCTGACGACGCGATGAGATGAGCTGAAAAAGGATTTCAAGGGCTTCGCCTTTGATCGGGTCGAAGGCTTTCCGCACCGCCATAGGTCGCTGTTTTGCGAAATCGCTCCAGAAGGCAGCCGCCGCAGGGGAGTATTACCCTTTGGGATGGGGCGTTGTCCGGATCGGCTGTCAAATCCACATACGACAATCCGCGTTGCCGGGCCTCCTGCAACATACATGTCAGGGCCTGCCTGGCGTGTCCGGCACCACGTTTCCATGGAACAACGGCAAACCCGATATGACCGAGCACGTGACAACCCAATCCTTGTGGTCGAGGCGTTTGTCGGCGGTTTGGGACTGCCAAGCTGCGGCGCCGGATCGAGACGATTGATACGAACCGGTCCTTCACTTGACCCATCAAGGCCGGGGCCCTGCCGATTGATCCGCTTCGCGGCTCAATCGCTCAAGGCTCGGCCCAGAGAATCCATCTGCTTGCCAAAAGGTTTCCAAAGGCGAGCCTTTGGCGGGGATTGGGGCGGAGCCCCAACTCCAACCCCCCGGTAGGTCCCTTTTTTTGCGCGCCGGCAAGAACGGGTGACGTCGGACTTGAAGATCCGCCTGGTGAGCACCGAGAGCATCAGCCACGCTGGCGGGAACGCACCGGAGCAAGGGTGACCCAGGCCGGCGCATGGTCGCTGGCGCCCTCCCGCCCGCGCACGTCGCGATCGACCCCGGCCGTCCTCAGCCTGGGTGCCAGCGCGGGACTGAGCAGCAGATGGTCCAGCCGAAGCCCGGCGTCGCGCGTCCAGCGATCCCGCTTGTAGTCCCAGAAGGTGTAGAGGCTCTCCTGCGGGTGCAGCGTCCGCAGCGCATCGGTCCAGCCCTGCTCCAGGAGCCGGCGGAACGCCTGCCGGCTCTGCGGCTGCAGCAGCGCGTCCCGGGCCCAGGAGCGCGTCGGGTAGATGTCGGCGTCGGTCGGGACGACGTTGTAGTCGCCTGCCAGCACTACCGGCACCTTGGCGTCGATCAGTCCTGCCGCGTGATCGAGCAGCCGGTCGAACCAGCGCAGCTTGTACTCGAACTTCGGCCCCGGCTGCGGATTGCCGTTCGGCAGATAGAGCGAGGCGATCAGGATGCCGCGCACGGCGGCCTCGACGTAGCGGGCCTGGTGGTCGTCCGGGTCGCCCGGCAGCCTGCGCCGGGTGAGCACCGGCTCGGCGTTGCGCGCCAGGATCGCGACGCCGTTCCAGGTCGGCTGCCCCTGCCACACGGCGCCATACCCGACCGCCTCGAGCGCCACGGCCGGAAAGGCGGCATCCGTCGATTTCAGCTCCTGCAGACAGACGATGTCCGGCTCGGCCGCAGCCAGCCAGGCCAGCAGATTGGGCAGCCGCCGGTTGACGTTGTTGATGTTGAACGTCGCGATCTTCATGCATCCTGCCGCCCGCGTTTCGCGGCAGACGTTACGCGGATCAGCCTTCGCCGTGGGCGTAGGACATCGGTTCCCATCGCTCGATCTCGGCGTTGAACGCCGACAGCGTCTCGCGCACCAGACGCAGCGCGGTCGGCCCGACCAGGAGGCGCCGCGGCGGCTCCTCGAGGGCGACCGCCTCCATCACCACGCCGGCGAGCGCCGCCGGATCGCCCCAGCGAAAGTTCCCGCGCCTGGCCGGGTCGAACACCCAGTTGTAGCTGTCGAGGCGACGCTCGGAGCGCGACTTCGAACGGCCGCTCCAGTCGCTGCGGAACACGCCCGGCAGCACGCTCGTCACCCGGATGCCGAACGGCGCCAGCTCCTGCGCCAGCGTGTCGCCCAGGCCCTGCAGCGCGAACTTGCTGGCGTGATAGGCGCCGAGGCCGGGGAAGGTGACCACGCCGCCCATCGAGGAGACGTTGACGATGTGGCCGCGACCGCGTGCCCGCATCGAGGGCAGCACCGCCTGGATCAGCGCCACCGGGGCAAAGACGTTGACCTCGAACTGCCGGCGCAGATCGTCCAGGGCGATCTCCTCCAGCACCCCCTCATGGCCGTAGCCGGCGTTGTTGATCAGCACGTCGAGCGGACCGTGCGCCGCCTCGACATCGTGCACCAGCGGCGCGATCGAAGCGGTGTCGGTGACGTCGAGGATGCGACCGACGGCACGGCCCGGCGCGAGCTGCTCGAAGGCCTGCAATGCCGCCTCGTGGCGCACCGTGCCGACGACGCGGTGCCCGCGCGCCAAGGCGGCTTCAGCCATGGCCCGGCCAAGCCCGCTGGAGATGCCGGTGATCAGGATCGTCTTGCTCATGGGTGCCCTCGCTCGCTGCTATCCGGGCAGATAGGAGGGGCCGGATGCCGAGATAATCGGCATGATCCTGCATGAACTGGTGCAAGGGATCGCACAATGGCGGCCGCCGCCTCGCGAAAGCCGCCAAACGGATTCTCAAGGCTTCGCCTTGAGCGGGTCCAGGGCGGAACCCTGGCCTTAACGATCGGTCAACCGCAACTCAATCCGGCGGTTCTTGGCAAAAGCCGCCGGGCTGCTGCCGGGATCCAGCGGCTGATACTCGGAGAACGCCGTCGCCGCGAGGTGCGAAGGCGCGACGCCCTGGGCGATCAGCAGCTTGACCACGGTGATGGCGCGCCCGGCGGACAGCTCCCAGTTGGTGGCGAAGCGGCTGCCGCCGATCGGCTGGCGGTCGGCGTGGCCGTCGACGCGCATCACCCAGGACAGGTCGGGCGGGATCTCGCCGGCGATCTGCTTGAGCGTGGCGGCGAGCGTGCGCATCTGCTCCGCACCCGCCGGCGACAGCTCCGCACTGCCCGCCGGGAACAGCACTTCGCTCTGGAAGACGAAGCGGTCGCCGACGACGCGGATGCCGGGGCGGTTGGCGAGCAGCGCGCTGAGCCGGCCGAAGAACTCCGAGCGGTAGCGCTTGAGCTCCTCGACCTTGTCGGCGAGTGCCACGTTCAGCTTGTTGCCCAGATCGGCGATCCTGGCGTCGCGCGCTTTGACGTCGGTCTGCGCGATGTCGAGCGCCTGGGTGATGGCGGCGAGCTGGTGCTCCAGCTCGGCGAGCTGCCGGTTGAGCAGGACGACCTGCGCCTGCGCGTCAAGGCTCAGCTTGGACTGCGCTTGCAGCTGACCGAGATGCTGTCGCTCGAGCGCGG
>CAXUCM010000246.1:0-5877 GCA_964249315.1 uncultured Acetobacteraceae bacterium
GCATGGGCGGGGGCGCCGGCCCCCGCCGGGGGGCGGGGGGGGCCCCGGCCACGCCGCGCCGCTCCAGCACCGCCAGGCGCGGCCGACGCGCGGAGATCAGCGCCAGCTCGCCGGTGGCGAAGACACCGTTGAGCAGCACCAGCAGCAGTACCAGGATCACCGAGACGATCATGTCCCACCTATGGAACGGATCGTCTCGCCAGGCGAGATCAGTCGGCGCTGTCGGCCGCCTCCGCCTGCACCCGCTTCACCACGGGCGCACGTGCCGGCTGCTTGCGCGCGGCGATCTCGGCCATGCGCTCGTCGACCACCTGGTTGTAGTTGTATTCGGCCGGACGCTGGTTGCCGAGCGGGATCTCGGGCGCCATCGCGCCCTCTGTCTGCGGACCGGTCAGCGCCACCTTGAGGATGTGCAGCGGCCGGCGGACCGCGTCCATCACCGCGGTCGATTCGTAGCCGGAATGCACCATGCAGTCGGCGCATTTCTCGTAGTTGCCGGTGCCGTACTGGTCCCAGGCGGTGTCGTCCATCAGCTCCTTGAAGCTCGATGCGTAGCCTTCGCCGAGCAGGTAGCAGGGCCGCTGCCAGCCGAACACGTTGCGCAGCGGCTTGCCCCAGGGCGTGCAGCGATAGCTCTCGTTGCCGGCGAGGAAGTTCAGGAACAGCGGCGATTGGGTGAACTTCCACTTCTTGCCGCGACCCAGCCGGAAGATGTCGCGGAACAGCTGCTTGGTCTTCTGCCGGTTGAGGAAATGCGCCTGGTCGGGCGCGCGCTCGTAGGCATAGCCGGGCGCGGTCATGATGCCGTCGACGCCGAGCGCCATGACGTCGTCGAAGAACTTCGCCACGCGCGCGGGCTCGGCGCCGTCGAACAGGGTGCAGTTGATCGAGACGCGGAAGCCGCGCGCCTTGGCCTTGCGGATCGCCGCCACGGCGCGGTCGAACACGCCGTCCTGGCAGACCGAGGCGTCGTGCATGAGCTGGTCGCCGTCGAGGTGCACGTCCCAGGAGAAGAACGGGTTGGGCTTGTAGTCGTCGAGCTTCTTCTCGAGCAGCAGCGCGTTGGTGCAGAGATAGACATATTTCTTGCGCGCCAGCAGGCCGCTGATGATTGCCGGCATCTCCTTGTGCAGCAGCGGCTCGCCGCCGGCGACCGCGATCACCGGGGCGCCGCATTCGGAGTCGGCGTCGAGGCACTCCTGCACCGACAGCCGCTGGTTCAGGATCGGCGCCGGATAGTCGATCTTGCCGCAGCCGGCGCAGGCCAGGTTGCAGCGGAACAGCGGCTCGAGCATCAGCACCAGCGGATAGCGCTTGCGACCGCGCATGTGCTGCCGGACGACGTAGGCGCCGACCCTCACTGCCTGCATCAACGGTACGGCCATGGAAACTCCGCTCCTGTGGAAGGCGGCGCGCCCGACCGGCCAGGCCGCGTGCGCGCATCGAGCGGGCGGGCGACAGACAGGGACCGGCGCCGGCGCGGCACCCGTATGGAACCAGAGCTATAACCTATGGGTTGGTTGCCTCGCAAACAGGGGGCCGCAGGATGGTGGCGGCAACTCCCCGGAGTGCTGTGGCAGGGTTGCAACAAGCCCGGACCCGGATCTGGCAACATGGACGGGTTTGGCGCTAGAAGCGTGGCTCGGATCCTGCGCCAACGGGGCCCGGCCCGGCCCGGCAGAGAGAACGGGAACGAGAGGGATTTGAGGATGGACCAGAGCAGCAGCACCCCCGATCCTGCAGCGCCCGAACCGGCGAGACGGGGCCGCGAGGGCAAGCTGCGCAGCGTCGAGCGCGGCCTCGGCCACAACTCGGCCGCCGCCTTGCGCACACCCCTGCTCGATCGCATCCATTCGCCGCACGATCTGCGCAGCCTCACCACCGAGCAGCTCACCCAGGTCGCCGACGAGTTGCGCGCCGAGACGCTCGACGCCGTCTCGACCACCGGCGGCCATCTCGGCGCCTCGCTCGGCGTCGTCGAGCTCACCGTCGCCCTGCACGCGGTGTTCGACACGCCGCACGACCGGCTGATCTGGGATGTCGGCCACCAGACCTACCCGCACAAGATCCTGACCGAGCGACGCGACCGCATCCGCACGCTGCGCCAGCCCGGCGGCCTGTCCGGCTTCACCCGGCGCTCGGAGAGCGAATACGACCCGTTCGGGGCGGCGCACTCCTCGACCTCGATCTCCGCCGGCCTCGGCATGGCGACCGCCAACGACCTGCTCGCCGACACCGAGCCTGCCCGGCGCGACCGCCACGTCATCGCGGTGATCGGCGACGGCGCGATCTCCGCCGGCATGGCCTACGAGGCGATGAACAACGCCGGCTCGTCGCGGGCCCGGCTGATCGTCGTGCTGAACGACAACGAGATGTCGATCGCACGCCCGGTCGGCGCGATGAGCGCCTACCTGTCGCGGCTGATGTCGTCGCGCTCGTTCCTCAACCTGCGCGACCTCGCCGGCCGCGTCGCCAAGCGCCTGCCGCAGACCATCGAGCGCACCGCCAAGCGGGCCGAGGAATATGCCCGCGGCATCCTCACCGGGGGCACGCTGTTCGAGGAGCTGGGGTTCTACTATATCGGCCCGATCGACGGCCACACCATGGACCACCTGCTGCCGGTGCTGCGCAACCTGCGCGAGGCGGACGATCGCGGCCCGGTGCTGCTGCACGTGATCACCCAGAAGGGCCGCGGCTACGCGCCGGCGGAAGCCTCCGGCGACAAGCTGCACGCGGTCAGCAAGTTCAACGTCGTCACCGGCGAGCAGACCAAGGCGCCGCCGGGGCCGCCGACCTATACCAACGTGTTCAGCCAGGGCCTGCTCGCCGCTGCCGAGGCCGATCCGCGCATCGTCGCGATCACCGCGGCGATGCCGTCCGGCACCGGGCTCGAGAAGTTCGCCCGGCGCTTCCCGGAGCGCTTCTTCGATGTCGGCATCGCCGAGCAGCACGCGGTGACCTTCGCCGCCGGCATGGCGACCGAGGGGCTGCGGCCGTTCTGCGCGATCTACTCGACGTTCCTGCAGCGCGCCTACGACCAGGTGGTGCACGACGTGGTGCTGCAGAACCTGCCGGTGCGCTTCGCCATCGACCGGGCCGGCCTGGTCGGCGCGGACGGCGCGACCCATGCCGGCGCGTTCGACCTCAACTATCTCTGCTGCCTGCCCAACATGACGATCATGGCGCCGGCCGACGAGCTCGAGCTGCTGCACATGACCGCCACCGCCGCCGCCTTCGATGCCGGCCCGATCGCGTTCCGCTACCCGCGCGGCAACGGCGACGGACTCACCCTGCCGGCGCAGGGCGAGGTCCTGCCGATCGGCCGCGGCCGCATCCTGCGCGAGGCGGGACGGCAGAGCGGCCGCCAGAAGGGCGGCATCGCCCTGCTCAGCCTGGGCACCCGGCTCGGCGACGTGCTGCGCGCCGCCGACGAGCTCGCCGCTCGCGGCCTGCCGCCGACGGTGGCCGACGCCCGCTTCGCCAAGCCGCTCGACACCGCCCTGATCGACCGGCTCGCCCGCAACCATGCCGTGCTGATCACCGTGGAGGAGGGTGCAGCCGGCGGCTTCGGTGCAGCGGTGATGCACCACCTGGCGCATGCCGGCCTGCTCGACCATGTGCGGGTGCGGCCGATGACGCTGCCGGACCGCTTCATCGACCACGACACGCCGGTTGCACAGATCATCGAGGCCGGCCTGTCCGCCCGGCAGATCGCGACGACGGCGCTGGCAGCCCTCGGCCTGTCCGACAGCGCCACCCAGACCTTGTCGGTCGGACCCTTGTCAGTCGGGCGTGCCGGCCCGACATCATGATGCCGATGCGAAACCTCCTCATACTCGGCGCGCTGGCCGTGGCGTTGCCGTCGCTGACGCGCGCGCAGACCGCGGCGGGGCCGGTGGCACCGGTCGCGGCCCTCTACGCCGCCCTGACCACGATCGAGAAGCAGGGCTCGGTGCCGTTCGCGCAGCGCGCGCAGACCCTCGCGCCGACGATCGACCGCGCCTTCAACATGCCGACGATCCTGCAGACCTCGGTCGGGCTGCGCTACCGCTCGATCCCGGACTCGCAGAAGCAGCAGCTCGAGGCCGTGTTCCGGCAATTCACCATCGCCCGCTACGTCTCCAACTTCGCCTCCGATGCCGGCGACACGTTGAAGGTGCTGCCGAACCCGCGCGCCTCGCCCTACGGCGGCGACCAGATCGTGCAGACCCAGCTCATCTCCCCGTCCGGCGGCGTCACCAAGCTCGATTACGTGATGCGGCAGTTCCCGCAAGGCTGGCAGGCGGTCGACGTGCTGCTCGACGGTCACATCAGCCAGGTCGCGGTGCAGCGTTCCGATTTCGGCTCGACCGTGGCAACCGGAGACGCCAATCCGCTGATTGAGAGCCTGAAGAAGAAAATCCATAATTTTTCCGAAACGTGATCGAAGCATCCTTCGTCGAGGCAGGATCCGAACCGCCGATGTCCCGCGCATGACCGCCCTGCCGTTCTCGACGGCAAGTCTCGCCTTCGGCCTGGAGGGCGTGGCCCTGCTCGGCTGCGTGCAGGCGCTGGCGGGGGCCGTGATGCTCGGCCGGTTCCGCCGGCGTGTCGATGCACGGCAGGCGCGTGATCGCAGCGACGACGCGCTGCCGCCGATCAGCGTGCTCAAGCCGCTGCACGGCGACGAGCCGATGCTGGAGACGGCGCTGGCCGGCTTCATCACCCAGGACTACCCGACCCTGCAGATCGTCTTCGGCGTGCAGAGTGCCGCCGACCCGGCCATCGCCGTGGTGCAACGGCTGCGCCGGCAGTTCCCGGACCGCGACCTGCGGCTCGTGGTCGATCCGACGCCGCACGGCGAGAACCGCAAGGTCGGCAACCTGATCAACATGCTGCCGCACGCCTCGTACGACCTGCTGGTGATCTCGGACTCCGACATCCACGTGGCACCGGATTACCTGCGCCAGGTCGCGGACAGCTTCCGGTCGAGTCCGGCCGTAGGTCTGGTCACCACGCTCTATCACGGCATTCCCGCCTCGCGCAGCCTGTCGCGGCGGATGGCGGCGGGGCAGATCAACCACAGCTTCATGCCCGGCGTGCTGCTGTCGCGCCTGCTCGGACGGCAGGACTGCCTCGGCTCGACCATGGCGCTGCACCGCACGACGCTGGAGGCGATCGGCGGGCTGCCGATGCTGGCCTCGCACGTCGCCGACGACTCCGTGCTCGGCCGGCTGGTCCGCGAGCAGGGCCGCACCATCGCCATCGCCGCGAGCCTGACCGCCACCACCGTCGCCGAGACCAGCGCCGCAGACCTGTTCGCGCACGAGCTGCGCTGGGGCCGCACGGTGCGGGCGGTCGAGCCGCTCGGCTACGCGCTGTCCAGCGTGCAGTTTCCGCTGTTCTGGGCGTCGCTGGCGCTTGCCGCCGCCCCGCAGGCGGCCTGGAGCTGGTGCCTGTTCGCCGCGATCTGGGCGATGCGGGCGCTGACCGCGGCACGCATCGACCGGCTCATCGGCGTGATCGGCCTGCGTCGCGGCGAGACCATGCCGTTCCTGCTGCTGCCGCTGCGCGACTGGGTGTCGGCCGTCGTCATGGCGGCAAGCTTCACCGGCAGCCGGGTGCACTGGCGCGGCCAGACGCTGAGCGTGTCGCCCTGGGCCGCGGTGCCGCATCCGTCGCCGCCGCTCGCCACCCGCCCGATCCTTGCCCACGCACACCGTACGCTCGCCCAAGGTGACTGACCTGCCATGATGAACACCCTGTTCCTGCAGCCTCCCTCGTTCGACGGGTTCGATGGGGGCGCCGGCTCGCGCTACCAGGCCAAGCGCGAGATCAAATCGTTCTGGTATCCGACCTGGCTGGCCCAGCCGGCGGCTTTGGTCGAGACCAGCCGGC
>CAXUCM010000247.1:0-5833 GCA_964249315.1 uncultured Acetobacteraceae bacterium
GCCCAGACATCACCGAATTGTGGCTGGAGGTCGGTTTCGGCGGCGGCGAGCACACCCTGGCGCAGCATGCCGCCCACCCCGATGTCGGGCTGATCGCTTGCGAAGTGTTCGAGAACGGACTGTGCTCGCTGCTGACCCGCCTCGTGGCCGACGGCGACGAAGCCACCGCGGCGCTGCCGGACATGCTCCGGCTCTGGGACCAGGATGCGCGGCTGCTGCTCCACGCCCTGCCCGATGCCTGCCTGGACCGGATCTTCCTGCTGTTCCCGGATCCCTGGCCGAAGGCCCGGCACGCCAAGCGCCGGTTCATCCATCCCGACACCATCGCGCTGGTCGCCGCCAAGCTGCGGCCGGGCGCGGATTGGCGCATCGCCAGCGACGACCCGACCTACCAGGACTGGGTTGAGGCGGTCATGGCCGCGCAGCCGCTGTTCCGCGCGACGGCGCCGGCGCGCGACCGTCCGCCCGGCTGGCCGCCGACCCGCTACGAGGCCAAGGCGCTCGCGGCGGGACGCCAGCCGCTCTACTGGAGCTTTACGAGAGCATCATCCGACGTTGAGGCTCCGATGTTGTAATCGGCAGCAACCTTGCTGGTCCTCCTGGCCGCGATGGCATTCGAGGGTTGAGGTTGGGGCTCCGCCCCAAACCCCGCCAAAGGCTCGCCTTTGGAAACCTCTTTGTGATGGATTCTCAAGGCTGCGCTTTGAGCGGGTCCCGTCCCGCTAGAACCGCACGCCCGTGAGCTGCTCCGACAGCGTCCAGAGCCGTGAGCCGAGCACCGGATCGGCGGCCTGCGGAGAGATCCACGACGGACCGGGGGAACCGCGCGTCTCGCCGATGCCGGTCGGACCGTAATACTGGCCGCCGATCGCGCCGGCGGCCATCGCGGCGTAGAGCGATGGCAGCGCTCCCTCCCGTGCCGGCTGCGCCACCAGGTTGAACCCGCGCGCCATCAGCTTCTCTCGCAGGCGGGGTGCACCGCCGCCCGGACCGCTGGCGATGAGGTCGGTGCGTGCGAAGCCGGGATGGGCGGCGACGGCGCGCAAGGCCCAGCCGTGCTGGACCGCGCGACGCTGCAGCTCGATGGCGAACACCAGCGTGGCGAGCTTGCTGCGTGCATACACCTGCATCGGCTTGTAGGTGCGGAGCGACTGCAGGTCGTCGAGGTCGAGCCTCGCACGCCGGTGCGCGAGGCTGGCCACGCTGACCACGCGACCGCCGCCCTCGGCCTTGCACAGCGCCTGCTTCAGCCGTGCGGTCAGCGCGAAATGGCCGAGATAGTTGACCCCGATCTGCCGTTCGAAGCCGTCCTCGGTCTCCGCTCGCACCGGCAGAGCCATCACCCCGGCATTATCGACCAGGATGTCGACGCGGTCGTGCGAGGCGGTCACCGCGTCGGCGAAGCGGGCGATGCCGGCAAGGCTGCCGAGATCGAGCAGCTCGAAGCGCGCCTTCGCGTCGGGCAGGGTGCGTTGCAGCCGCGACAGCGCCTGTGCGCCCTTGCTTGGGTTGCGTCCGGTCAGGATCGTGGTGGCGCCGCGCCGGGCCAGACCGAGCGCGGTCTCGTAGCCGATGCCTCCGGTGGCACCGGTGACGATGGCGATGCGGCCGTCGAGGCTCGGCGCATCGCCGAGGCTCCAGCCATTCCCGGCTGCCGAACTGGTCATCGAGAGGCCCCCGCTTGCATCAGGCAAGAAGCGGGCGATGTGCGGATGGTTGCGTCGGAGGCTGCAACGCGGCGGTCAGAGCGGGTTGCGCGAGCCCTTCCAGACCACGCGGCCGACGAGCTTGAGCGTGTCGCGCGCGTGCGGGGGGATGATCTGCGCGGCGAAGCGCTCACGCTCCGTATGCACCAGGATGCCGCCATCAAGGCCGCGCTCCAGGCGGCGCACGAGCAGCTCGCCGTCCACCTCGATCGCGTGCAGCTCGAGCGAGCTGAACTGCGGCGTCGCGGTATCGATCAGCAGCAGGTCGCCGTGGCGCAGGGTCGGCTCCATGGCGGTGCCGTGCACCTGCAGCGCCAGCAGCGTGCCCGGCGCGCAATCGAGCTCGGCGCGAAGCCAGGCGGCGGAGAACATCATGTATCCGCCGTCGGGCGGATCGACTGCACGTGTGGAGACGCGACGGATCCGCACGAACGCATCCCTGGTATCGGACCGTACCGATTCGCCCGGATCGTCGCCGACCAGCCAGGACAGGCTGACGCTGCACGCCGCACAGATCTGCATCGCGGTGGACAGCTTCATCTCGCCGCCGGCGAGGTAGGAGCCGAGGGTGCTCAAGGCGACGCCGGAGCGCGTCGCGACCTGCTTGGTGCCGCCGGATTGCTGGACGAGCGTACGAAGCCGTTCGGTGCACTCGCCCAGCAAGGCCGACTTCTTGCCCAGGCCGCCCATTTCGTTCGTCTGCTGGCGGCCGATCGCGTAATCGGCGGAACTTGCGAGGCCTAGTGGCGCCGGATCGGGATAGTCGTCGGAGCGAGCTAGGTTGAATGCCATGACTGGTCCTCTCACGCCTGGACGCGGGAGCCCGCCTTGTTCGGGTGAAGCGATATTCGAGCGGCACACGTCCACGTACGCCCTACGGCGCGTCTTGAACGCTGGATGCGGCCGGACGCGGGAATAATTTTCTGGTATTTTCTCTAAATTAATTCTTGGTTTAGGACCGTAATGCTCAGCCGCCGGCATTTGCGGCTGCCTCGGCCTCCCGGGTCAGGCGATGTTCGTTGCGCTTGAGGAAGACGAGCGTCGACAGCACGGCGACCGCGGCGGCGGCACCGACGGCGATGCCGAGCGGCCCGGAGATCTTCCTCGCCTCGGCGCCGAGCAGATAGGCGGCGGTGCCGTAGCCGCCGGCCCAGCCGATGCCGCCGAGCGCGTTGTAGGCCAGGAAGGATCCCCAGGGCATGCGGTTGGCGCCGGCCAGCAGGGCGGCGAAGGTGCGCAGCACGGCGATGAACCGCCCGAAGAACACCACCTTGCCGCCGTGCCGGCGAAACAGGTAGCGGCCGAGCTTGAGCCTCTGATCGTTCAGGCCGATATGCCGGCCGTAGCGGGCGAGCACGCGAAAGCCGATCGACCGGCCGATCAGGTAGCCGAAATTGTCGCCCATGATGGCGCCGAGGATGGCGACCGCGACCACCCAGACGATGTCGAGCCGGTGCGTGGTGGCACAGTAGATCGCGGTGCCGATGATCAGGCTCTCGCCGGGCAGCGGTGCGCCCATGCTTTCCAGCATGACGATCAGCCCGATGAAGCCGTATCCGTAATGCTGCAGGAGATGGTCGAGATGGTGGATCAGAAACATTGCTCTCGACCGGGCCCGCAACGGTCGATGCAGGAACCGCGACCGACATGGTGCTGTCAAGCGATAAGCAAATGGATTCTCAAGGCTTCGCCTTGAGCGGGTCCAGGGCAGAGCCCTGGCCTTGTCGAACCAAGAGGGGCCAAGGATGACAGGCAACGCAACGAAGCGGCCGGTCAAGTGCGGCAGCTGGCCGTCGCCGCTGGACGCGGCGCTGGTCGCCGGACGCACCGTCGCCTTGTCGACGCTGCGCGCGGACCATGCGGCGCTCTATTGGCTGGAGAACCGTCCGAGCGAGGCCGGCCGCGGCGTGCTGTGCCGGCAGGATCCGGCGGGTGTCTGCCGAGACGTGACCGCGGCGCCGTTCGATGTCGGCTCGCGCGTGCACGAGTATGGCGGCGGCGCCTACGCGGTCCGCGACGGCCGCATCGGCTTCAGCCACCGGCCGGACGGCTCGGTCTGGCTGATCGAGCCGGACGCGCCGCCGCGCCCGGTCTGCACCGTGCCGGGCGTGCGCTTCGCCGATTTCTGCTTCACGCCGGACGGAAGGCACCTGCTGGCGGTGCGCGAGGATCACCGCGACCACGCGGCCACGCAGCCCTCGGCGGCGATCGTGGCCTTCTCGCTCGACCCGTCGCTGGATGCCGCGAGCCAGGCCGGCGAAATCCTGGTCGACGGTGCCGACTTCCTCGCCGCACCACGCCTGTGCGCCGACGGCACCCGGCTCGCCTGGATCGCCTGGGACCATCCGGACATGCCGTGGGATGCGACCCGGCTGCAGCTCGGCACGATCGAGGCCGCGCCGGACGGCGGGCTGCGCCTGTCGGGCGCGCGGTGCCTCGCCGGCGGCGCGCGTGACGAGGCGCTGATGCAGCCGCTGTTCGACGCCGGCGGCACGCTGCATGTCTGCTCGGACCGCAGCGGCTGGTGGAACCTCTATCGGGCGACGGAGGGCGGCCTGCAGCCGATCTGTCCGATGGCGCGCGAGATCGGCCAGCCGCCCTGGGTGTTCGGGCAGCGCTCCTACGATTTCCTGCCGGACGGCCGCATCGTCGTCGCCGCGATCGAGGCCGGCCGCACCGCGGCGATGCTGCTCTCGGACGGGCGGGCAGCGCCTCTCGCCATCGGACCGGTCGTGGAATGTCCGGTCGTGCTGGCGCGGCCCGGCGGCACGGCGTCGCTGGGCTGGCTCTCGGCGGCACCGGACCGCGCGACCTCGGTGCTGACCGCGCCGCTGGACCAGCCCGAAGCCGTCCGCGTCGCCGCGGTCGCCCACGCGCTGCCGCTGGACGACGGCGATATCGCCGTCGCCGAGACGATTCGCTTTCCCGTGCCCGACGGACGCGGCGGGACCACCCTGGCGCACGCCTTCTACTACCCGCCGACCAGCCGAGGCTGCACGGTGCCCGAAGGCGAGCGCCCGCCGCTGCTGGTCATGGCGCATGGCGGCCCGACCGCGATGACCAGCGCTGCCTGCTCGCTGCGCGTGCAATGGTGGACCAGCCGTGGCATCGGCGTGGTGGACGTGAACTATGGCGGCTCGACCGGCTTCGGCCGCGACTACCGGCGCCGGCTCGACGGCGCCTGGGGCATCGTCGACGTCGATGACTGCATCGCCGCCTGCACCAGCCTGATCGAGGCCGGGCGGGTGGATCCGGCCCGCATCGCCATACGCGGCAGCAGCGCCGGCGGCTTCACCGTGCTGGCCGCGCTCGCCCGTTCCGACCTGTTCTCGGCCGCCTGCTGCCTGTACGGCATCGGCGACCTGCGTCTGCTGGCGCAGGAGACGCACAAGTTCGAAGCCCGCTATCTCGACCGGCTGATCGGCCGGCTGCCGCAGGACCTCGCCGTCTACGAGGCGCGCTCGCCGATCCGGCAGCTCGATGCGGTGCGCTGCCCGGTGGTGTTCTTCCATGGCCTCGAGGACAAGGTGGTGCCGGTGGCGCAGACCCGGGCGATGGCCGAGGCGCTGCGCGCCCGCGGCCTCGCGGTCGCGGTGCACGAGTTCGCCGACGAGGCGCACGGCTTCCGGCAAGAGGCAACCATCCGCCAGGTGCTCGAGCGGGAGCTTGCCTTCTACGGCAGCCGGTTCGGCTTCACCCCGAGTGCCGCCAGCACCGCGCCGCCCGGCTGACCCGGCGGCACGATCAGCAGGCGCGCCGGATCGGCGCCGCGCAGGGCGACGACGGCATCGCGTGGACAGACGCCCAGGCAGCCGGTCTCGACGAGGCGCACGTCACGCCTGCGGCCGGTCTCGCGCAGCGTGTCGCGGAGTGCGTCGCGCAGCCCGTCGCGACCCTTCTCGCCGAAGCCGCCCTTGAGCTTGCCGCCGCACTTGCCGCACAGCAGCACGACCTCCTGCCAGCTCGCCTCGCGACTCTCGATGGCTTCCGCCCGACTGGATTTTTTGCCCACCGAAGGAAGATGGTGCGAACGCGGGCGCGGTCAATCATGCGAAGCCCGGCACGAAAACCACTTGATAAATGGATTCTCAAGGCTGAGCCTTGAGCGGGTCCAGGGCAGAGCCCTG
>CAXUCM010000248.1:0-3090 GCA_964249315.1 uncultured Acetobacteraceae bacterium
ATCATGGCGCAAACCCCGCTGGTCACGCCGGATTAAGGTTGGGGCTCCGCCCCAAACCCCGCCAAAGGCTCGCCTTTGGAAACCTCTTGATAACTGGATTCTCAAGGCTTCGCCTTGAGCGGGTCCAGGGCAGAGCCCTGGCGCTTACCGACGATGCGAACGATGCCGAACCGGGGCCGTCGCCGGCGTCGGTGCCGACGCGGGCCCGGTCTCGGCTTCGTGCAGGGCGTCGGTGCAGGCGCCCTCGCCGACGCCGAACTGCACCGTCGGCAGGATCGCCAGCGGCAGGAAGGCGACGCCGAGACCGGCGGCGGCGCCGGCGCGTGCCAGCACCTCGGCGCCGGGACGGATCGACGGGCTGCCGAGCTTGCCGGTCACGTTGATCGGACCCGGCAGCGAGCCGATGCTGAAACGCGTCGAGCGGGTGGTCAGCGAGTAGTCCAGCGTCTGGTCGCGCAGGTCGATCGTGCCGCGGCCGATCGAGCGCGCCTCGCTGGTCTGCAGCAGGAACGTGCGCATCGACAGGATGCCCTGCTTGAGCGGCATGTCGGCGACGAAGCAGCGCAGCTCGGCCCGGCTCGGCAGGCCGATCGCGGAGAGGATCGCGTTGCCGACCTCGAGCCCGGCGATGTCGTGCAGCAGTGCGCTGATATCGCCGTTGCCCGAGATGATCAGCGTGACGCCGCCATCGCCATGGCCGAGCATGTGCGCGACCGAGTTCCCGGTGGTGGTCAGGTCGGCCTGGCCGCCGAGCACGCCTTGGCCCTTGAAGGCGTGCGTCGCCTGCATGATGCGCGACAGGTCGAGATGGCGGAAGGTCACGTGCGCCTTGGTATGCAGCACGTCGTCGACCGGATCGAGATCGAAGTCCGAGCCGATCACGCCCGAGCCGACCGCGAAGTTCAGCGGATGCAGCCGGATCCGGCCGTCCTGGATGTCGAGCACGGCGACGATGTTGTCGAGCGGGATGTAGCGTCCCTCGATGCGGTCGCCCTTGTAGGTCAGGTGCACGTTGGCGGCGCGCAGCTTCGGCAGGCTGAAGGACTGGTCCGGCAGGATGTTGCCGCTCGCACCGGCCTGCTTGATCTGCTGCTTCTGCTGCGCCGAGGCGTCCTTCTTGTCGCCGGGCGTGCCGCCGATGAAGCCGGCCAGGTCGTTGAGGTTGACCTTCTGCGAGACCAGGTCGGCCTGGATGTCGGGCACCTTGCCGCGCGGCTCGACGGCGATGCGGCCGCCCAGGTCGCTGGAGCCGACGGTGCCGCGGAAACGGTCGAACACGATCCGGCTCTTCTGGTAGTCGAGGTTGCCGGTCACCTTGAACGGCGGCGTGTGCGGGATCGGCACGCCGGTCAGCGGCAGCAGCAGCGCCATGTCGGGACCCTGGAACACCAGCTTGAGGCGGGCGCCGCCGAAGGTAAGCGGCTGCTCGACCTCGCCGTTCAGGGTGACGTTGGTCGGCCCGTTGGCGACGTGCAGGTCGATCGGATACGGCCGCACCCGGTCGCGCAGCTGCAGCAGCGCGCCGCCGACGAAGCGTCCGGTGATCGGCTGATGCGCGTAGGTGCCCTCGGCGGTGGCGACGAGACGGCCGCCGTCGGGCTGCTTCTCGCCGCTGGTATGCACCTGCAGGTTCATGTCGGTCTTGAAGTGCGGATCGAGCACGTGCACGTGGCCGTCCTCGATGCGCAGCACGCCGAGGCGCGGCGCCGGCGCGGTGCTGCTCGATTTCGCCGGGCTCGTCTGCGTCGACTGCCAGTTGGCGGTGCCGTCCGGGCGGGCGGTCGCCTCGACCACCGGGTGGTCGAGCTCGATCAGCGGCAGGTCGATGACGCGACCACGGATATAGCTCATCACCCGCACGCCGAGCTTGAGGTGATCCATCCGGGCCAGCGGCGGGTCGGCCGGGAAGCCGGCGGGGCTGGCGACGCGCACGCCGTCGACGGTGACCAGGGTAGTGCCGCCGAGGCGGACATGCAGGTGCTGGATGGTGACCTTGCGGCCGAGTGCCGAGGAGGCCTGGCTCTCGACCAGCGGGATGAACCAGTCCCACTGCCAGAAGAAGATCAGCGCCGCGATCGCGAGCACCAGGACCAGCAGCACGTAGGGCCACCGTCGACGCCTGCCGCTGCCTCCGATGGCGGAGGGTGGCCGGTTCGTCGAAGCCGCTGCACTATCCGCCGCCAACTGCGTTCTCTCTGCTAGAGATGTCTTGCGGCAACGCTGTTCAGGCGGTTGCGTTTCGTTAGGCGATCGGATTCGGGATGGAGACAGTGCATCGTGCGATTGCCGGGACGGGTGCTGCCGCTGCTGGGTGCTCTGGCGGTGGTCGGAGCCGCACCGATGGCTGACCCCGGCTACGACGTGCAGGGCAAGGGGATCGAAGCGGTGTCGCGCGACCTGCAGGCCGGGAGGGTCTCGGCGGCGGCCCTGGTGCAGGCCTATCTCGACCGCATCGAGGCCGTCGACCGTAGCGGGCCGGCACTGCACTCGATCATCCTCGTCAATCCGGACATCGCGGCCGAAGCCGCCGCCTCGGATCAAAGGCGGCGCGGCGGCGGGCCGGCGCGTGCGCTCGAGGGCGTGCCGATCCTGATCAAGGACAATATCGAGACGGCGGGGCCGATGCCGACCACCGCCGGCTCGCTGGCGCTGGCGGCCAACGTCAGCGGCCGCGACGCGCCGCTGGTGGCGCGGCTGCGCGAGGCCGGCGCGCTGATCCTCGGCAAGACCAACCTGTCGGAATGGGCGAACTTCCGCTCCTCCGCCTCGATCAGCGGCTGGAGCGGCGTCGGCGGCCTGACCCGCAACCCGTACGCGCTGGATCGCTCGCCCTGCGGCTCGTCCTCCGGCAGCGCCGCGGCGGTGGCGGCGTCGCTGGCGCCGGCGGCGATCGGCACCGAGACCGACGGCTCGATCACCTGCCCGGCCAGCATGAACGGGCTGGTCGGGCTGAAGCCGACCGTCGGCCTGGTCTCGCGCACCCGCGTGGTGCCGATCTCGTCGAGCCAGGACACGCCCGGCCCGATCACCCGGGACGTCGCCGACGCGGCCCTGCTGACCGCGATCATCGCCGGCAGCGATCCGGCGGAT
>CAXUCM010000248.1:3100-5788 GCA_964249315.1 uncultured Acetobacteraceae bacterium
GCGGGCTGCCCCCCCGCGCGCCGCGCGGGGGGGGTCCGCGCGCCGCCACCCTGGTCGAGCTGCATGACGGTCCCGACCTGGACGCGATCGGTGCTGCCGAGACGGCGGTGCTGGTCAGCGAGTTCAAGGCCGGCCTGGACCGCTACCTGGCCGACACCCCGGCCGCGGTGCGGTCGCGCAGCATGGCCGCGGTGATCGCCTTCAACGCCGCCCATCGCGAGCGCGAGCTGGGCCTGTTCGGCCAGGACCTGATGCAGAAGGCGCAGGCCAGCCTCGGCCTCGACGATCCCGCCTACCGCGCCGCCCTGGCACGCAGCCGCCGGCTGGCCGGCGCCGACGGGATCGACCGGCTGCTGGCGGAGAACCGGCTCGACGCGCTGGTCGCCCCCAGCGGCGGCCCGGCCTGGCTGGTCGACCTGGTCAATGGCGACCACGACACCGGCAGCGCCTCGACCCTGCCGGCGGTCGCGGGAACGCCGCATCTGACGGTGCCGATGGGCGCCGTCGACGGACTGCCGGTCGGCCTCTCGCTGATCGGGCCGGCCTGGTCGGAGCAGCGCCTGCTCGGCTACGGCTACGCCTACGAGCGACGCGCCGGCGTGGCGTTGACGCCGCGCTACCTGCCGACGCTGCCGCTGGCGGAGAGCGGGCAGGCGCTGCTGCTACCGGCTCGGAAGTAGCGCGACCAGCTCGGCGTCGATGCGGCCGGCACGCACGCGCAGCCGCCCGACCGAGACCGGCAGGCGGAAGCGGCGCCGACCGGCACTGCCGGGATTGACCAGCAGCATCCCGTCCCGCTCGCCGATGCCCGGCCGGTGCGAGTGCCCGCAGACGATCGCCCGGCAGCCCTCGGTCTGGCTCGCCTCGTGATCGGCGACGTCGTGCACGACGTGGATCCCGACCGCCCCGATCCGCAGCGTCGCCCGCAACGGCAGCACCGATGCCCAGGCGTCGATGTCGATATTGCCGCGCACCACGGTGACCGGAGCGATGGTCGACAGCGTCGTCAGGATGGTCGGATCACCGACATCGCCCGCATGGATGATGGCATCGCTTCCGGCCAGGGCGGCCAACGCCTCGTCGCGAAGCAGCCCGTGCGTGTCCGAGATCAGCCCGATCGAGCACGCGCGGCCCCGTTCCATGACGCACCTACCGGTATCGACCACCGCTGAACGCGACCCCTGGAAGGCCAGGGCAACGCAAACAAAAGGATTTCAAAGGCTCCGCCTTTGATCGGGGTCCAGGGGTGAAACCCCTGGCCTTCTGGCTCAATCCTCAAGCGCGTCGTGCTGCCCGGCGGTGCCGCGACGCCAGTAGCCCGAGGCCCGGATCCGCTCGCGCGCGAGCCCGCGCTCCTCGATCAGATGCGTGCGCAGGCGGCGGACGACGCCGGTCTCGCCGGCCATCCAGGCCTCGACCGCGCCGGACGGCCAGTCCAGCGCGCGCAAGGCGGGCAGCAGCAGGTCGGCAAGGCCGGCCTCCGCGCCGGCGCGAGGCAGCCAGGTGATGGACAGGCTGGCAGCGCTCGGCAGGTAGCGTTCCTCGGACTCGTCGGCGACCTCGACCAGCACGATGGCGCGGGCGCCGGTGGGCAGTTCCTCGAGCCTGCGGCCGATCGCCGGCAGCGCGGTCTCGTCGCCGACCAGCAGCAGGCAGTCGGCGTCCGGGGGAAGGAAGGAGCCGCGCGGGCCGCCGATGCCGACCTGCTGGCCGGGCTGGGCCTGTGCCGCCCAGTGCGTCGCCGGCCCATCGCCGTGCAGGACGAAGTCGATGATGAGCTCGCGCGCCGCCGCATCGAAGCGACGCGGCGTGTAGTCGCGCGCCACCGGCCGGACGGCGCCTTCGGGGAACACCGGTCCGTTCGGTCCCAGGCTGGGCAGTACCGGGCGGTCCTGGCCCGGCGCCGGCAGGAACAGCTTGACGTGGTCGTCGGCGGCGGCGCTGGTGAAGCCGTCGAGGGCGGCGCCGCCGAACACGATGCGTTGCATGCGCGGGGTAAGGCGTTCCACGCGCGCCACCTCGAGCGGCCGCATCCGGGTCTGGTGGCGGACGCGCAGCCCGCGGCCGCGCTCCAGGGTTTCGGCGAGCATCGGCGTCTCCTTCAATGGCCGAGGATTTCGGCGGTGGCGCGGTCGAGGATGGCGGCGATGCGCGTCGCCTCGTCCGGTGCGCAACCGTGTTTGGCGAACAGCGCCTGCTTGAGCGCGCCGCGCGCCCGGTGCATCGCGGCCGACGGTTCCGGCTCGGCGTCGGAGACGCCGGCGAAGGCCTCGCGAACCTGCTCCATGCGGCCGCCGATCCGGCCCAGCATGTCGAGCATGGCGTCGGTGCGCGCCCGGTTCGCGGCGAGCTCGGCGAGGCCGGCCGCGGTGATGCGGTAAAGCTTGCGCGCGCCCTCAGGCTCGACCTGGGCGTGGCCGATCTCGTCGAGATAGGTCAGTGCCGGATAGATCATGCCGGGGCTCGGGCTGTAGAAGCCGCCGGAGCGCTCCTCGAGCCGCCGGATCAGCTCGTAGCCGTGCGCGGGGGCCTCCGCCAGCAGGGCAAGGATGATCAGTTGCAGGTCGGCCGAGCCCAGCTTGCGGGCGCCGGGGAAACCGGCGCCGCCGGGGCCGCCGCTGATGAAGCCGCCGCCGCGCGCGGACCCGTGCCGGCCAGGGTGGCGACCGATCGCGTGAAGATGGTGAT
>CAXUCM010000249.1:0-5786 GCA_964249315.1 uncultured Acetobacteraceae bacterium
CGTCGGCGGCCTGCTGGCGAGCCAGCTGCTCACCCTGTTCACCACGCCGGTGATCTATCTCGCGGTCGACCGCGTGGGCGTCCGGCTGTTCGGGCTGCGCGCCAACCGCGGCACCGGCGAGGCGCCGGCGGAGTGATACCCTAGCTTGAACATCTCCGCCCCCTTCATCTTCCGCCCGGTCGCCACCACGCTGCTGACCATCGCGATCGCGCTGGCCGGCATCCTGGGCTACGCCGACCTGCCGGTCTCGCCGCTGCCGCAGATCGATTTCCCGACCATCATGGTGTCGGCGCAGCTTCCCGGGGCCAGTCCGGCGGTCGTGGCCACCAGCCTGGCGGCGCCGCTGGAGCGCCATCTCGGCCAGATCGCCGACGTCACCGAGATGACGTCGCAGAGCCAGACCGGACAGGCGCGCATCACCCTGCAGTTCGGGCTCGGCCGCGACATCGACGGCGCCGCGCGCGACGTGCAGGCCGGGATCAATGCGGCGCAGGCCGACCTGCCGACCAACCTGCTGGCGCAGCCGACCTACCGCAAGGTGAACCCGGCGGATGCGCCGATCCTGATCCTGGCGTTGACGTCGAAGACGCTGACCCGCGGCCAGACGTACGATGCGGCCAGCACGGTGCTGGAGCAGCAGGTGTCGCAGCTCTCCGGCGTCGGCGAGGTGGTCATCGGCGGTGCCGCGCTGCCGGCGGTGCGCGTCGAGCTCGATCCGCTGGCGTTGTTCCATGACGGGATCGGGCTCGAGGATATCCGCTCGGCGCTGTCGAACACCAACGCCAACACGCCCAAGGGCAGCATCGATCTCGGCGGCCATCGCTGGCAGATCACCGACAACGACCAGGCCAGCCACGCCGAGGACTACAAGTCGCTCGTGGTCGCCTATCGCAACGGCGATGCCGTGCGCCTGTCGGATGTGGCGCAGCTGCGGGACTCCGTGCAGGATGTGCGCAATCTCGGTCTGGCCGACGGCAAGCCGGCCGTGCTGGTGATCATCTTCCGCGAGCCTGGCGCCAACATCATCTCGACCATCGACGGCATCCGTGCCGCCGTGCCGAAGCTGCAGGCGGCGCTGCCGCGCGATCTCGACATCACCTTCGCGGGCGACCGCTCGACCACCATACGCGCCTCGCTGACCGACACGCAGCGCACGCTGATCATCGCGGTGCTGCTGGTGATCGCCGTGGTCTACGTGTTCCTGCGCAGCGGCCGCGCCGCCCTGATCCCGGCGATCGCGGTGCCGGTCTCGATCATCGGCACCTTCGGGGTGATGTACCTGTTCGGCTACTCGCTGGACAACCTGTCGCTGATGGCGCTGACGATCGCCACCGGTTTCGTGGTCGACGATGCCATCGTGGTGCTCGAGAACATCTCGCGGCACCTGGAGGACGGCATGCCGCGCGTGCAGGCGGCGCTGCTGGGCGCGCGCGAGGTCGGCTTCACCGTGGTCTCGATCACGCTGTCGCTGATCGCGGTGTTCCTGCCGATCCTGCTGATGGGCGGGCTGGTGGGTCGCCTGTTCCGCGAGTTCGCGGTCACGCTGTCGGTCGCGATCCTGGTGTCGATGCTAATCTCGCTGACGACGACGCCGATGATGTGCGCGCTGTTCCTGCGTCCGGATCAGGCGGGTTCCGGCGGCGGCCCGAGGCTGGGCAGCCGCAGCCTGTTCCAGCGCGTGCAGGACGGCTACGCGCGGGTGCTCGGTGTGGCCCTCGACCACGGCAAGCTGGTGCTGCTGCTGCTGGCAGGAACGGTGGCGCTGAATGTCTGGCTGCTGGTGATCATCCCGAAAGGCTTCTTTCCGGACCAGGATACCGGCCGGCTGATGGGCTCGCTGCAGGCCGACCAGAGCATCTCGTTCCAGCTGATGAGCAGGAAGTTCACGGAGATGATCTCGATCGTGCAGCACGATCCGGCGGTGCAGGACGTGGTCGGCACCACCGGGTCGGGCGGCGGCGGCGCGTCGGCGCAGACCAACACCGGCACCGTCTACGTCTCGCTCAAGCCGCTGCGGCAGCGCGACCGCATGCCGCAGGTATTGGCCAGGCTCAGGCGCGAGCTCGGCCACGTGCCGGGCGGCAGGCTCTACATGCAGGCGGTGCAGGATATCCGGGTCGGCGGCCGCCAGAGCAATGCCGCCTACCAGTACACGCTGCTCGGCGACAATGCCGACGAGGTCAACGCGTGGGGCCCGAGGCTGCTGGCAGCGCTGCAGAAGCGCCATGTGCTGGTGGATGTCAGTTCCGACCAGCAGCAGGGCGGCCTGGAGACCAACCTGGTGGTCGATCGGGACACCGCCTCGCGGCTCGGCCTGACCATGTACCAGCTCGACAACACGCTCTACGACGCCTTCGGGCAGCGCTCGGTCTCGACCATCTATGACGCCGAGAACCAGTATCACGTGGTCATGGAGGTGGCGCCGCAATACTGGCAGCGACCCTCGATCCTGAAGCAGATCTGGATCAGCACGTCGGGCGCGCAGGCCAGCGGCTCGTCCACGACGGCGCTGGCAGCAGGGTCGGTGACCGCCGGAACCAGTACCGGGATCTCGGCCGCGTCGGCGGAGTCGATCGCGCCGGTCTCCGCCCTGCTGTCGTCGAATTCGGACTCCCTGTCCAACAGGAGTTCCGCCCTTTCGAACCACGTGGTTTCGCTGGCCACCGCGAGCACGACCGGCAGCACCGGCACGGCCGACGGCATCAGCACGTCGGCGAACAACGCCGTCCGCACGGCGGCGCAGGCGTCCCTGACCAGCACCGGCAACAGCAGCGCGTCATCCGGATCGGCGGTCGCGACCGCTGCCGAAACCATGATCCCGCTCTCGGCGGTGGCGCACTCGGTGGCGGACCACACGCCGCTCGCGGTCAATCACCAGAGCGAGTACGTGGCGACCACGATCTCGTTCAACCTGGCGCCGGGCAAGTCGCTCAGCGACGCCACCAGCGAGATCCGGCAGGCGGTGCAGGGCATACGGCTGCCGGAAGATCTCACCGTCGGCTTCGCCGGAACCGCGCTCACCTACCAGCAATCGCTGGCCTCGGAGCCGATCCTGGTGCTGGCCGCGCTGACCGCGGTCTACCTCGTGCTCGGCGTGCTCTACGAGAGCTTCATGCATCCGCTCACCATCCTGTCGACGATCCCGTCGGCCGGCGTGGGTGCCGTGCTGGCGCTGATCCTGTTCGGCATCCCGTTCACCATCATCGCACTGATCGGTGTCATCCTGCTCATCGGCATCGTGAAGAAGAATGCCATCCTGATGATCGACTTCGCGCTGCAGGCCGAGCGCGAGGACGGCATGGACAGCCGTGACGCGATCTTCCATGCCGCAGTGATGCGGTTCAGGCCGATCATGATGACGACCTGCGCCGCCCTGCTCGGGGCGCTGCCGCTCTGCTTCAGCTTCGGCGAAGGCAGCGAGCTGCGCCAGCCGCTGGGCATCTCCATCGTCGGCGGCCTGATCGTCAGCCAGGCGCTGACCCTGTTCACGACGCCGGTGGTGTATCTGGCGTTGGACCGCCTGCGGCTGCGTGGTCGCCGAGCCCGGCCGATGCAGCGGATCGCCGAGTAGGTGCCCTAGGGTAGAGATTGGGGCTCCGCCCCCATCGATCCGCTTCGCGGCTCGATCGCCGAAGGCTCGCCTTTGGAAACCTCTTTGAAGGCGACTGAGAATTCATACGTAATCAAAACGGTAAGTGATACCGACGCACATAGATACCGACGTATCGAGGGTTGAGGTTGGGTCTCTGCCCAAGGGCCTCGCCTTTGGAAACCTCGTTGAGAGCAAACGGATTCTCAAGGCTTCGCCTTGAGCGGGTCCAGGGCAGAGCCCTGGCCTTTGACGGGTCACGTGCAAGGCGCGCCGGTATGACATAGCGAAAGTAACGATGCCTGATCGCTTGTCTCACCGGGAGAGATCAGGCGACGGGAGGAAAGGCTACCGGCCGGCCGTCGTTGCGGCTGTGAAACTCCGGCCGTCGGCGGCGCGTCTGGTAGCCGACCGCCGGTCAATGACAGGGAGTGAAGACCATTTCAGACGCCATCCTGCTTGCCGACCGCCATACTGCGCGATCGCAGGCGATCGTGCATCGCCTGTTCGCCCGCAGCCGCGCGGTGCGCCGGCTGACCGTCGGCACACTGGCCCGGCTGGAGCTGACGATCCTGGGCGGCCACAAGCCGTCCGACACCATGACGCTGATCCGCCGGGTACGTCGCGAGCGCGAGAGCCTGCTGAGCGGCAACGAGGCGTTCATGATCTACTCGCTGGCGCGCAGCCAGGCGGCGCTTGGTGGGATCATGGCCGAGGTCGGCGTGTTCCAGGGCTGCTCGGCCAAGCTGATCAGCCTCGGCGCCAGGCCGGACGCGCTGCACCTGTTCGACACCTTCGAGGGACTGCCGGAGCCGGACCGTGCCGAGCACAAGTCGATGCGCCGCGGGCACTTCGCGGCCTCGCTGGAGGCGGTACAATCCTATCTTTCCGATCAACCGAACCTGGTGTTCCACAAGGGGATGTTCACCGGCGAGAACGTCTCCTGCGCCAATGCCAGGTTCTCGCTGGTACATCTGGACGTCGACCTCAAGGAGGGCACCCTGACCTGCCTGAAGTTCTTCTATCCGCGCATGCTGCCGGGCGGCGTGATCGTCAGCCACGACTACTCCTACCTCGCCGGCGTCCGCGAGGCGTTCGACGAGTTCCTGTCCGACAAGCCCGAGCGCGTGGTCGAGCTGGCGACCTCGCAGGCGATGCTGATCAAGAGCTGATCTTCTATCGACCTGTCGGCAACCGGACGATCGCCGCAAATCCTCAGATCATCTTGAATATGGCGACCATGATCAGGGTGTAGACCATGATGGCGCCGACCAGGATCGGGACCGGCGCGGAGGAGCTGCGCATCGTCTCGAACGACTTCTCCTTGAATGAGCCGAGCAGTTGCGGCCAGGTGTAGGAGACGAAGTCGCCCTGCGACAGCACGTTGATGAGCACGCCGTTCTCGTCCACGACGGGCAGGTGGCGGAAGCGCTCGTTGGACATCAGGCGCAGCCAGTCGACGATCTCGTCGTCGAGCTTCGCGGAACGGATCTCCGCCGTCATGATGCTCGAGAGCAGCGTGGTCTCCTGCGGCAGCTTCTGCCCGAGCAGCCGTCGCAGCAGATCCCGTTCCGTGACGATGCCGGTGACCTTGTTGTCGTCGTCGACGATCACGACGGAACCGATGTTGCGCTGGGCCATGACCTGCACCGCGGCCGCGACATAGGCGTCGGCGCGCATCACCACGGGCGCCGGCTTGCTCTTGAATTCCGGTCGATCCTTGATCTTCATGCGTGCCGCGCCTCACCGGCATGGCCGTTCCATGCTCGCCACGATGCAACGCGCCAGAGCCGGCGGTCCCGAACGCGATCGAAAGCCCCCGGCCGCAACTTACCGTGAAGTCCACGACTCCGCCGATGGATGGATGCGGGTCTGGGGGCGCTGCCCCAAGCGGGACGTGGGGCGGAGCCCCACCTCTGCGACCACCCGCGCCGGCTAGCTGGTAATCTGCACCCGGATCGCGCCTTCGCGCTCGAGCACGTTGACCGCGACCTCGTTGCCGACGCGGGAGAGGTGCACGCTGACGCGGCCGTCGCCGACGGCGAGGTTGTAGAGCGTCATCTCCTCCAGGAACGCCGGCAGGCGCGGCGTGTCGAAATGCACCGTCGCGGTCGCCGGGTCGAAGCGCAGGCCCAGCGTCGCCTGCAGCAGGCTCGGCAGCGTCGCCGCCGCCCAGGCCTGCGGCGAGCAGGCCACC
>CAXUCM010000250.1:0-447 GCA_964249315.1 uncultured Acetobacteraceae bacterium
TCTCGCACTATCTCGAGGAGGTGCGCGCGCTCTGCGACCAAGTCACCATCCTGCGCAACGGCCGCGACGTCGCCACCGTCGACCCGGCCCGCACGCCGATGGCCGAGATGGTCTCGCTGATGATCAACCGCGATATCGGCGACATGTTTCCCAAGCGCCGCGTGCCGATCGGCGCGCCGGCGCTGCAGCTGCGCGGGCTGACCCGGCGCGGCGCCTACGAGGATGTCGGCTTCACCCTGCATGCCGGCGAGATCCTCGGCCTGACCGGCCTGGTCGGCTCCGGCGCCAGGCAGGTGCTGCAGGCGGCGTTCGGCCTGCGCCCGGCCGAGCACGGCAGCATCCTGGTGCAGGGCAGGCCGGCGCGGCTGTCCTCGCCGGTCCGCGCGGTCGCGCGCCGGCTCGGGCTGGTGCCGGAACCGGTCTCGACGCAGGTGATCCCGCGCGACC
>CAXUCM010000250.1:457-5742 GCA_964249315.1 uncultured Acetobacteraceae bacterium
TGCCGCACTACGGCTTCCAGGGCTGCCAGACCATCGGCGTGGTGCCGGAGGACCGGCGCCGTCAGGGCGTCGCCCCGGAGATCTCCGTGCGCGAGAACATCACCCTGGCCAGCCTCGGCCCGCTCACCCGGTTCGGCCTGATCGACGCCGCGCGCGAGCGGCGCCAGGTGCGCGAGCTGATCGAGCGGCTCGGCATCAAGACGCCCGGCCCCGAGACGCGGCTGCGCGAGCTCAGCGGCGGCAACCAGCAGAAGGTGGTGCTCGCCAAGTGGCTGGGCGCGCGCTCGGACGTCTACCTGCTCGACGAGCCGACGGTCGCGGTCGACGTCGCCGCCAAGGTCGAGATCTACCGGCTGCTCGGCGAGCTTGCCGCGCGCGGGGCGGCGATCCTGATCCTGTCGACCGACCTGATGGAGCTGCAGGGCATCTGCGACCGCATCCTGGTGATGGTGCGCGGCCGTCTGGCGCACGAGCTGGATCCGGCCGCGACCAGCGCGGCCGAGATCCTGTCGGCCGCCGGCGGTGCCGCACTCCGCGCGCCGGCCTTGCAGAGCGCATGAGCGGAGGCGCCGTGCGCTCCGGCGAGGTCATCCGGCTGGCCTCGATCGCGGCCCTGCTCGTCGTGTTCGCGGCCTTCGCGGCGACGGCGCCGGGCTTCGCCTCGCCCGGCAATCTCGGCAACATCGTCGAGCAGTCCACGGTGCTGGCGCTGCTCGCCTTCGGCATGACGATCGTCATCATCGGCGGCGGCGGCGACGTGATCCGCGGCGGCATCGATCTCTCGCTCGGCGCCAATCTCGGGCTCTGCGTCGCCGTCGACACCGTCGCCGGAAACGCCGGCGTCCCCGATTTCTGGGCGACGCTGTTGACGTTGTCCACCGGCACCGCGGTCGGCCTGGTCAACGCGGTCGCGGTGGTCGGGCTCGGCGTGCTGCCGCTGCTGGCGACGCTGGCGGTGATGAATGTCTGCGGCGGCCTCGAGCTGGTGCTGACGCAGAACACCGTGATCGCCTCGAACGCGCCGCTGCTGGCCTGGATCGCCGGCGCCGGCTGGCTCGGCCTTTCGCTGACCAGCTGGGTGTTCGTCGCGTCCTCGCTGCTGCTGCTCGTGCTGGTGCATCGCTCGCCGTGGGGGCTGCGCCTGCAGGCGGTCGGCAGCCACCTGCAGGCGGCGCGCGCCGCCGGGCTGCGGGTGACGCTCTATCCCGCCGCCAGCTACGCCGCGGCCGGACTGCTCGCCGCACTCGCCGCGGTGGTCCAGGCGGCGCGGCTCTCCGGCAGCTCGCCGGGTGCGGGCGACATCCTGCTCTCGGTGGTGCTCACCAGCCTGATGAGTGCGGTGTTCTCCCGGCGGCTGGCCCCCTCGATCGGCGGCACCGTGCTCGGCGTGCTGTTCATCGGCTGCCTGATCAACGGCTTCCAGCTGCTCGCCATCTCCAGCTACTGGGTCAGCGGCGTGCAGGGCGTGCTGATCCTGCTGGTGGTGGCGGTGCGCTCGCTGTCGCGCCAGCCGGTGGCGGCGTGATGCGCGCGGGCGCCGTGCGCTGGATGATGCCGGCGACGCTGGCGCTGCTGTTCGCGGCGTTCGCCGCGGCCTCGCCCACCTTCCGCACGCCCGGCAACCTGATCCATATCCTGGTCAACAATTTCAGCCTGCCGGCGATCGTCTCGCTCGGCATGACCCTGGTGGTCTGCGCCGGCGGCATCGACCTCTCGGTCGGCACCTCGGCCGACATCGCCGCGATGGTCTCGGTGATGCTGATGTCCACCGGCCACGGCCTCGGGCTCAGCCTTGCCGCCGGCCTCGCCGGCGCGCTCGCGGTCGGCGTCCTCGACGCGCTGCTGGTGGCGAGCCTCGGCATCAGCCCGTTCCTGGCGACGCTGGGCGTGCTGTTCGTCGGCGAGAGCGCGCAGCAGCTGGCGACCAACGGCGGCACGCCGATCACCCTGGTGTCGAACTTCCCCGCGGCCGGGCTCGACGCGCTGGCGCATGGCAGGCTGCTCGGCGTGCCGGTGCCGCTCTGCATCGTGCTGGCCGCCGCCGTGCTGGTGCAGGTGCTGCTCGCGCGCACGCCGCTCGGCCGGCAGATCCGGGTGATCGGCGCCGCCCCGCAGGTGGCGCGCCATTCCGGCGTGCCGGTCCGCCGCGCCACCTGGATCGTCTATCTGCTGTCGGCGCTGCTCTGCGGCGTCTGCGGCCTGCTGCTCTCGGCCACGGTGAAGACCTACGTGCCGCTGTCCGGCAACGCCTTCCTGCTCGATGCGATCGGCGCCGTCTTCGTCGGCACCACCATCAACGGCGAGGCCAAGCCCAACGTGCCGGGCACGCTGCTCGGCGTGTTCCTGTTCGGCATGCTGCATAACGGGCTGCTGCTGATCGGCTGGAGCTTCCCGCTGCAGCAGGTCGCGGTCGGCCTGCTGGTGTTCGCCGTGCTCGGCGCCAGCTTCGCGAGCCGCCGCCGCGTGGCGGCGGAATGACCCAACCCTGACCCCCCTCTGGAGACCCGCTTCCATGTCCGTCGCGCACAAGGCTGCCTTGGCCCTCGCACTCGCCCTCACCGCCGGCGCGGCGCACGCCGCCGACATCCCCAGCCTGAAGGGCAAGCGCATCGGCATCACCGTGATCGGCACCGAGCATTACTGGGACCTGCGCGCCTACCAGGGCCAGATCGACGAGGTCAGGCGCCTCGGCGGCACGCCGATCGCGCTCGACGGCGGCCGCAACGACAGCCGGCAGATCAGCCAGATCCAGACCCTGATCGCGCAGAAGCCGGACGTGATCCTCGAGCAGCTCGGCAACGGGCCGGTGCTGCAGCCCTGGCTGCGCAAGATCCGCGCCGCCGGCATCCCGCTGTTCACCGTCGACACCATCTCGCCGTCCAGCATCAACGACACCACCTCGGACAATTACAGCATCGGCGAGAAGCTGGCGCTGCAGATGGCCAGCGACATCCACGGCCGCGGCAACGTGCTGGTGTTCAACGGCTTCTACAGCGTGCCGGTCTGCGCGATCCGCTACGACGAGCTCAAGCTGGTGCTCAAATCGTTCCCCGACATCCGCATCATCCAGCCCGAACTGCGCGACGTGATCCCCAACACGGTGCAGAACGCCTACAGCCAGGTCACCGACATGCTGTCGAAATATCCGCATCCCGGCGACGTCGCGGCGGTCTGGTCGGCCTGGGACGTGCCGCAGGTCGGCGCCACCCAGGCGATCGTGGCCGCACACCGCACCGAGGTGCGCAGCTACGGCGTCGACGGCAGCCCGGACGTGGTCAAGATGGTCGGCGATCCGGCCTCGCCGGCGGCCGCGGTGGCGGCGCAGCAGCCTTACCTGATCGGCACGACGGCGGTGGATAATGCGGCGCGCTATCTGGCCGGCGCGCGCGACATACCGTCCTACACCTTCATCCCGGCGATCCTGGTCAACAAGCAGAACGCCTCGCAGACGGCCAAGCTGCTTGGGCAGTCGAGTTGAGCCGCCTTCAAGGCCAGGGCTCTGCCCTGGACCCGCTCAAGGCTCAGCCTTGAGAATCCGTTTGATGACCAGGCGAGCGGCGCTGCTAGGATCCATCGCCATGACCGCCAGCCCGATCCAGCAGGCCGCCGCGACCGGGTCCGTTCGGCACGAGTTCGTCATCCACGACTTCGTCACCGAGAGCGGAACGGTGCTGCCGGAGGCGCGCATCGTCTACGGCACCTATGGCTCGCTTAACGCCGCCCGCGACAACGCCGTGCTGCTGCCGTCGCACTACATGGCCGACATGCACGGCTACGACTGGCTGATCGGTCCCGGCCGCGCGCTCGACCCCGGCAGCCTGTTCCTGATCACCAGCGAGATGTTCGGCAACGGCCGCTCGTCGTCGCCGAGCAACACGCCAGACCCCCTGCACGGCCCTCGCTTCCCGGTCACCACGATCCGCGACAACGTCCAGGCCGTCCACCGCCTGCTCACCGAGCAGCTCGGCATCTCCCACCTGCGCGCCGTCATCGGCTTCTCGATGGGCGCCCAGCAGGCCCTGCAATGGGCGGTCAGCCACCCCGGCTTCATGGACCGCATCGTCGCCACCTCCGGCACCGCCAGGACCTACGGCCACGGCATCGTCCGCCTGGACGGCCAGATCGCCGCCCTGACCGCCGACCCGGCCTTCGACGACGGCAACTACACCACCCAGCCCGCCCGCGGCATCCGGGCCACCGCACTGGTCTGGCTCGGCTGGCTCTACTCCCAGGAATGGTGGCGTCAGGAGCTCTGGCGCATCGGCAATCCGCCCGGCACCACGTTCCAGCAGGCCGTCGACCAGGCCACGGACCAGTTCTTCGAGGGCGACGACGCCAACAACCTGATCCTGCAGATGCGGTGCTGGCAGCGGCACGATGTCGGCCGGACACCCCCGTTCGCCGGCAAGCTGGAGGCAGCACTCGCCTCGATCGAGGCTCCGGTCCTCTACATGCCGTCCGCGACCGATCTCTACTTTCCCGAGGACGAGGCCCGCGACGAGTCCCGCTTCATCCGCCGCTGCACCTTCGCGCCGATCCCGTCCCTGTGGGGCCATCCCGCCGGCGCCGGCGCCAGCCCTGCCGACGCCAAGTTCCTCAACGACCACATCGCGGCCTTCATGGCGGACCGTCCCGCCCCATAACCATGACGGACATCGCTCCCGCCACGCGCCAGCCACCGTCCGGCCTCCTGTTGCGCGCCGGCCGTCCGCAGGATGCCGAGGCGATGGTCGCCATGATGAATCTTCCCGGCTTTCGATGGGGTACGACGCGGCTCCCCTTCCAGGCAGCCGATGAGATCAGGAGCAGGCTGGAGAGCGTGTCTCCAACGAGACGCATGCTCGTGGCCCTCGTGGACGACGAGCTGGTCGGCAGCGCGTCCCTGGAACGGCTGACGGGACGAAGGGCTCACATCGGCCAGATCGGCATGGGCGTGCATGATTCCTGGGTTGGACGGGGGATCGGCAGCGCGCTGATGACGGCACTGGTCGACCTGGCCGACAACTGGCTGGGACTGCGCCGTCTGGAGTTGATGGTGAACGTCGACAATGTCCCGGCGCTTGCGCTCTACCGACGCTTCGGTTTTGAGGTGGAGGGAACGCACCGCGCCCACCTGCTGCGCGGCGGCCTGTTCGTCGACGGCCATACGATGGCGCGTCTGAGCGATGAGCCTCGTCTTTCGCCCAGGAAATGAGGTCGTCCTTCTCTGGATCGTGCCGGGTTCTACGCGCGGCACCGGTCAGACCAATCTCCATGATCCTTAAAGGACGTCTGTTTGATCATAG
>CAXUCM010000251.1:0-5726 GCA_964249315.1 uncultured Acetobacteraceae bacterium
CTTTCCTCACAAAAAACTACTCCCAGCACCGGGCGCCGCCGGGGGGGGGCCCCGGCCCCCCCCCGCCCCTCAACCCCCCGTCTTCCTGAACTTCAGCACGAAATTATCCGCCTCCCCGACCGCCAGGTATTTCGCACGATCGGTCTTCCCCAGAGCCAGCGTCGGCGGCAGCGTCCAGACCCCCTGCGGCCAGTCGGCGGTGTCGCGCGGGTTGGCGTTCATCTCGGAGGCGGCGACCAGCGTGAAGCCGGCATGCTCGATCAGCGCCTCGGCATAGTCCTGACGCACGTAGCCGCTCGCCGCCTTCGGATCCTGCGCGATCCGGGTATTGCCGCGATGATCCTCGATGCCGAGGATGCCGCCCGGCTTCAGCGCCCGGCGGATCGCCGCCAGCATCTGCGGCGCGTCGCCCGCCGCCATCCAGTTATGCAGGTTGCGGAAGGTCAGCACCACGTCGGCGCTGCCGGGCGGCGCGAGGTCGGGATGGTGCGCGCCGAACACCGTCAGCTGCACGCGGCCGTAGATATCGGGATGTGCTGCGAGCATCTGCCGGAACGCCGGCGACAGCGCGAAGAACGCCTCCGTCTTGTCGCCGTCGGGCGCGCCCATCGCGGCGTAGTCGGTGCCGTGATCGTGCAGCAGCGGTGCCAGGATCTGGGTCCAGTAGCCGCCGCCCGGCCAGATCTCGACCACCGTCGAGGCAGGTCCGACTCCGAAGAAGGCGAGTTCCTGCGCCGGATGGCGGGCGTCGTCGCGGGCGACGAACTTGGCGCTGCGCGTCGGCGCCTGCACCGCGCTCTGCAGCGCCGGCTCGACGGCGAGGGTGCCGGCCGAGACGAGGAGTGCCGCGGCACAGCCGAACAGGACACGAGGACGCATGGTGTTCACTTCCGCGATCGTTAAGGTCTGGCGCAGCTTTAGCGTGGCGGCCTGCGAAGACAAGCGGGCGGTCGGATCGCTTTTCGTCGTGCTTCATGAACTCAGCGCACCGATCGCCGTTATCGGCGCACGTCATCTTCCGGAGAACCGACGGATGCTCGGAACCGTTCTGCTCGTCATCCTGATCCTGCTGCTGATCGGCGCCCTGCCGACCTGGGGCTACAGCGGCGGTTGGGGCTACTTCCCGTCGGGCGGGCTCGGCCTGGTGCTGATCATCGTCATCGTGCTGCTGGTGATAGGCCGGATCTGAACACCCCGGGAACCGTCAGCCGGCGCGGAGCACCCGGCCGGCGACGGCGTCCAGCTTTTCGAGCAGCCGCGGATCACGTGCCGCCGGTGCGGTGATCAGGGCGTGGTCCAGCGCGTGGTCGCATCCCGCCGGGCAGACGGCGCGGGCAGCGCCGCCGAAGGACGGGATCACCGCTCCGATCAGGCTGCGCGCCCGCTGCGCGTTGGCGTTCATCACCCCGATGACCGCATCGACCGTGACGCTGTCATGGCCGGGATGCCAGCAATCGTAATCGGTCACCATCGCCACCGTGGCGTAGCAGAGCTCCGCCTCGCGGGCGAGCTTGGCCTCCGGCATGTTGGTCATGCCGACGACCGCGCAGCCCCAGCTTCGATAGAGTTGGCTCTCCGCCCGGGTCGAGAATTGCGGACCTTCCATGACCAGGTAGGTGCCGCCGCGATGCACCGGCAGGCCGAGCGTCCGCGCCTGCGCCTCGAGCCGGTCGCCGAGCCGGCGGCAGAGCGGGTCGGCCATCGAGACGTGCGCGACCAGGCCGGTATCGAAGAAGCTCTTCTCGCGCGCGAACGACCGGTCGATGAACTGGTCGATGACGACGAAGTCGCCCGGTGCGAGGTCCTCGCGCAGCGAGCCCACCGCCGAGAGCGAGATCACGTCGGTGACCCCCGAGCGCTTCAGCGCATCGATGTTGGCGCGGCTGTTCAGCCGGCTCGGCGGTATCGGGTGGCCGCGGCCGTGTCGCGGCAGGAACACGCAGCGCACGCCGCCGAGACGGCCGAACAGCAGCGCGTCCGACGGGCGACCCCAGGGCGTCTCGACCGTGCGCCACTGCTTGTCCTCGAGACCGTCGATATCGTACAGGCCGGAGCCGCCGATCACGCCGACGGTCGGCTCGTTGGGGCTAGACACGGATCTGGGCCCACACGCGTCGCTTGACCACGAACACCAGGCCGAGCAGCAGCAGCAGGTAGACCAGCACGCGCACCCCCATGCGACGGCGCTCCTCGAGATGCGGCCGCGCCGTCCAGGCCAGGTAGGTGCTGACGTCCCGCGCCATCTGCGGCACCGTCGCATGGGTGCCGTCGGCATACTTGACCTGGCCGTCATGCAGCGGGTCGGGCATCGCCGTGGAAAAGCCCGGGACGTACAGGTTGTAGTGCATGCCCGAGGCGAGCGCCACGTCGGGGGGGGTGTCGCGGAAGCCGGTCAGGAACGCCGCGATGAAGTCGACCCCGCCCGGCACCGTGATCGCCAGCCGGGACTGGTCCGGGGGAAGCGCGCCGTTATTGGCGCCGCGCGCGGCGGCGTCGTTCGGATAGGGCAGCCGGAAATGATCGTCCGGGGTCGCCGCGCGCAGCACGACGTTGCCGTTGGCATCGGTGCCGCCGGCGACCGGCTGGCTGGCGGCGATGTCGTGGATCTCGTCCGAGTCCAGCCCGAGCGGGGCGAGGTCACGGAAGGTGACCTGCTTCATCGAATGGCACGAGGCGCAGACCTGGCTGTAGACCGCGTAGCCGCGCTGGGCGCTGGCCAGGTCGAAGCTGCCGAACGGCCCCTGGAAGCTCCAGGACTGGCTCGGATATGGCAGCGCCTGCAGGGTCTGTGCTGCCGCCGGCATCGCCGCAATCAGGCCGGCGAGCGCCGCGACGACGCGCAGGCGGCGCATCAGTGCGGCTCCATGGGCGGCGCGGGGGCGCCGACCGGCAGGCGCGCGCCGCCGGCGGGGGCGGGCCGCGCCAGCACCGGCCGGCTGATGCTTTCCGGCAGCGGCAGCGGCCGCTCGACGCTGCCAAGCAGCGGCAGCAGCACCAGGAAGTGCAGGAACCAGTACAGCGTCGCCAGACGGGCAAGCACCAGCCAGATCCCGGCCGGCTGGTGCAGGCCGCAGGCCAGCAGCACCAGGAAGCTCGCCACCAGCAGCACCATCGTCCGGCGATAGAGCGGGCGGAACCGCGCGCTGCGCACCGGCGAGGTGTCGAGCCAGGGCACCGCGAACAGCACCAGCACCGATCCCGCCGACAGCAGCAGGCCGCCGAACTTCGAGGGCACCGCGCGCAGGATGGCGTAGAACGGGGCGAAGTACCATTCCGGCAGGATGTCGGACGGGGTCGCGAACGGGTTCGCCTCGACGTAGTTGTCGGTCTGCGTCAGCCAGCCCGGCAGGTAGAACACCAGCACCCCGAAGGCGATCAGGAACACGCACACGCCGATGCCGTCCTTGGACGTGTAGAACGGATGGAACGGCAGCGTGTCCTGCGGTCCGCGCACCTCGATGCCGAGCGGATTGTTCGAGCCGGTGACGTGCAGGGCGGCGACATGCAGCACCACCGCGCCCAGGATCAGGAAGCCCAGGACGAAGTGCAGCACGTAGAAGCGGTGCAGCGTCGCATCGCCGACGGCGTCCCCCCCCTGCAGCCAGGTCGCCAGCGAATGACCGAAGCCGGGGATGGCGGAGACGGCGTTGCCGATCACCACCGCGCCCCAGTAGCTCATCTGCCCCCAGGGCAGCACGTAGCCGGCGAAGGCGGTGACCATCACCATCAGCAGCAGCGCGACGCCGGTGATCCAGAGCAGCTCGCGCGGGCGCTTGTAGGAGCCGTAATAGAGCGCGCGGAAGGTGTGCACGTAGAGGGCGACGAAGAACAGGCTGGCGCCGGCCATGTGGGTCGAGCGGATGATCCAGCCGCTGCTGACCTGCCGGTCGATCGCCTCGACGCTGGCGAAGGCGCCGGCGGCGCTGGCGTCGTAGTTGATCGACAGGAAGATGCCGGTGAGGATCAGGCTGGCCAGCGCCACCGTGGCGAGCGCGCCGAAGTTCCACAGATAGTTCAGGTTCCGCGGCGTCGGGTAGTCGATGTACTCGCGCCGGAAGCCGGAGATGACCGGCAGGCGCTGGTCGATCCAGCGCGCCAGCGGGCTGTTCAATCCCGGGGCGGCGGTGAGGCCGGCCGGATCGCGCAACAGGCCGGAAGGCGCGTCTGCGTCGCCTCGAAGCGATCCGGGCATCAACAAGTCCTCTAGCCAGCCAGCACAAAACGGCCCTCGACGAGCCTTCCTCGTGGCCGCACTGTAAGGGCGGCCTGACGGTGCTGCAACAGCCCGGCCGCCGATGAACCCGGAGTTCGACCAGGCGTGCCTGACACCGAGACCGCCGCTCCCCCGTCCGGACCACGACCGCCGCACGATGCGCTGCGCGAGGCGGCACGGGCCTGGTTCGAGAGCCTGCGCGACCGCCTGTGCGACGCCTTCGAGTCGATCGAGCGCGCGTGCGACGGCGGGGACGGCCCGTCGGCCCGCTTCGCGCGCACGCGCTGGAGCCGCCCGCAGGAGGAGACCGGCGACGGCGGCGGCGGCGTGATCAGCCTGATGCGCGGACGCGTGCTGGAGAAGGTCGGCGTCAACGTCTCGACGGTGCAGGGCAGCTTCAGCCCGCAGTTCCGCGGCAGCATCCCGGGTGCGTCGGAGGATCCGCGCTTCTGGGCGTCCGGGATCAGCGTCGTCGCCCATCCGTGCAGTCCGCTGGTGCCGGCGGCGCACTTCAACACCCGCATGATCGTCACCACCCAGGGCTGGTTCGGCGGCGGCGGCGACATCACCCCGATGTTCCCCGACGGCGAGGCCGCGCGCGAGGACGCCGCCCGCTTCCACGAGGCGCTGCGCGGCGCCTGCGACCGGCACGATCCGGCGTATTACCCACGCTTCAAGGAATGGTGCGACCGCTACTTCTACCTGCCGCACCGCGACGAGCCGCGCGGCCTGGGCGGCATCTTCTTCGACCGCCACGATACCGGCGCGCTCGAGGATGATTTCGCCTTTACCCGCGATGTCGGCGAGGCCTTCCTCGCGGCCTATCCGGCGATCGTGCGCGGGCGCATGCACGAAGCCTGGACCGAGGCGCAACGCCACCACCAGCTCGTCCGTCGCGGCCGCTACGTCGAGTTCAACCTGCTGCAGGATCGCGGCACCCTGTTCGGTCTGCAGACCGGCGGCAACGTCGAGGCGATCCTGATGAGCCTGCCGCCGGAGGTGCGCTGGCCGTGAATCGGCGCGCACGGCTTGGTCATTCTGCGAACCGCTGTATCATGTCATGACACCGAGGGAGGACGCGGGTGACCCAGCACGGGCGACCGGGATGAGGACGAGGTCCGCCGTGTCCCGACGCTGGCTGATCGAGCGGGGCCTGGTGCTCGCCGCGGTCGCGGGGGGCGGCGCCCATGCGGCACCGGGCTCCGGCCTCGCTCCGGTCCGGCTCACCTCGACCCCGCTCGGCAGCCCCGCCCCGCCGCTCGCGAACGGGACGATGATGGTCGCGGGCCCCCGCGCCGCTTCGACCGGGCTGTGGGCGTCGCTGCTGCCGCGGCCGCTCTCGGCGGCGCTGCAGCCGGGCATCCCGCTCCTCGTCTCGGCGATCGGCGGTCGCGACGGCGTCACCGGCGCCAACGCCTTCGAGGCGCTGAGCAACCCGGACGGTTCGACCTCGCTGCTGGTGCCGGGTGCGGCGGCGATGGCCTGGCTCGCCGGCGATCCGCGCGTGCATTTC
>CAXUCM010000252.1:0-3274 GCA_964249315.1 uncultured Acetobacteraceae bacterium
GAGCAGCGCCGCGGCGATGGCGAGCGCCGGGCTCGCAGTCGGCCAGGCCAGCGCCGCCGCCGCCGCTCCCAGGCCGCCGGCCGCGATCTGTCCCTCCGCGCCGATATTGATCACGCCGGCACGGAAGCACAGCGCCACGCCGAGACCGCCGAGCAGGTACGGCGTGCTGCGATCGAAGGCGGCGGCGATCATGCCGCCTGCACGCCCGACATCCACAGCCCGAGCTGGCGGGGATCGAGCCGGTCGCGCGTCGCGCTGCCGACCAGGCGGCCGCCGTACAGCACGGCGACGCGGTCCGATACCGACAGCACCTCGTCGAGCTCCGAGGAGACGTAGAGAATCGCCGCCCCCGCCTCGCGCAGGGCCGCGATCCGGCGCAGCACGAAGCCGGTGGCGCCGGGATCGAGGCCCCAGGCCGGCTGGTGCGCGATCAGCACCGACGGGCGGCGGTCGAACTCGCGGGCGATGACGATCTTCTGCTGGTTGCCGCCGGAGAGCGAGGCGACCGGCTGCGCCGCATCGGACGCACGGACATCGTACTGCGCCATCAGCCGGGCGGCCTCCCCGGGCCGCGCGCGCCGGCCATCCTGACGCAGGCGCAGATTGTCGGCGATGCTCATCGCCGGCACCAGCGAGACCCGGGCGCGGTCGGCCGGGCAGTAGGCGAAGCCGGCGCGCATGCGCGCGGCCGCCGAGCGGCGGGTGATGTCGGCGCCGTCGAGCCGGATCGTGCCGGAGGTCGACCGGCGCAGCCCGGCCAGCGTCTCGACCAGCTCGAGCTGGCCGTTGCCGTCGATGCCGGCCACGCCAAGCACCTCGCCGGCAGCGAGCGCGAGGTCGATCCCCCGTAGCCCGGGACCGTGCAGGCCCGACACCGCGAGCCGCATCGCCCCGGGAGCCCCTCGTGCGGGACCGGGCGTCGCGACGTCCTGCCGGCCGATCATCGCCGCGGCGACGGCCTCGCGCGAGGCGCCGGCGGCCGGCATGCGCGCCACCACCCGGCCGGCGCGAAGCACCACGATCTCGTCGCAGACCGACAGCGCCTCGGCCAGCTTGTGGGTAATGAAGACGATGCCGGCGCCGGCCTCGCGCAGGCGGCCCAGCACCGCGAGCAGGCTGTCCACCTCCGACGGCGCCAAATTGGAGGTCGGCTCGTCGAGGATCAGCAGGTCGGCCCCGCGCAGGATCGCCTTGAGGATCTCGACCCGCTGGCGTCGGCCGAGCGGCAGGTCGGCGACGCTTGCGTCCGGGTCGAGGGCCAGGCCGAAGCGCTCGCTGGTCTGGCGGATCTGCTCGGCGATGCGTCGCCGCTGCAGCCGCCGTCCGGCCTCGCGCCAGCCGAGCATGACGTTGTCCAGCACGCTCAGCGCCGGCACCAGGGTGAAATGCTGGTGGATCATCGCCATCCCGGCGGCAAGCGCCTCGGCCGGACCGTGGCCGCGGAGCTCGCGCCCGTGCAGCACGATGCCGCCGGCATCGGCGGGCAGCATGCCGAACAGCAGCCGCATCAGCGTGCTCTTGCCCGAGCCGTTCTCGCCGAGCAGGCCGACCAGCTGGCCCGCGTGCACGGTGAGGTCGATGCCGTCATTGGCGAGCACCGGCCCGAACCGGCGGACCATGCCGCGCATCTCCAGCAGCGGCGGTGCCGACGCCATCAGCGTCCGGCGCGGGCGTCGTCGCGGGTCGGCCGCAGCACCAGCGCGCCGGTGGCGAAGCGATGCTCGAGATCGCGCAGCCTGGCGGCCAGTGCGGCCGGCACCGCCTGGTTGAACTCCGCCGCGCCGGCATAGCGCAGGCTGGCGCCGGTCACCGGCGGCGTGTCGTAGCCGTACTCGGTGAAGCTGCCGGCAAGGTGGCCGGCCTTGATGCGGTCGGCGACGGTGCCGAACATCGCCGGCCAGTCCTCGATGATGTTGGTCAGCACTGCCTTCGGCGCATGGGCGGTATCGTCGGCCGAGCGGCCGGTGACGTAGACGCCCTTCTCGCGTGCCGCCTCGACGAGGCCGGACTGCGCCGCGTTCAGCTTGCCGCTGAGCACGTCGACGCCCTGGCCGATCAGGGCGAGCGCGGCCTCCTTGGCGGCGGCGGCATCCTCCATGTCCTTGACGTAGAGGATGGTGACCTTGGCGCCGGCGCGGGCCGCGCAGATGCGAAAGCCGCCGGCCTGGGCGGTGATGTTGGGGACGCCCTCGAGCCCGTATACCCCGGCGACGTGGCCGGTCCTGCTCATCCCGGCGGCGAGGGCGCCGAGCTCGCAGCCGAACTGCGCGTTGTTCCAGTCGATCGACATGACGTTGGCGCCGGCGCCGGCATTGCCCGAGGTGACGATGAACTGGGTGTGCGGGAAGTCGTCGGCGACGTCCTGCATCGCCGACAGGAAGCGGCCGGAATGACCGACGACGATGCCGTAGCCGCGCCCGGCATAGTCGCGCAGCGCCTGCTCCTCGTCGGCGTCGGCGACGTTCTCGGAGTAGGCGACGGCGTAGCCGTGCGCCTTCAGGCTCTGCAGGATCGTGTAGCCCAGCGCGTTCCAGCTATGATCGCTGATGCTGCCCGGCAGCAGGATCGCCGCCTTGGCCGCATCGGCGGCCTGCGCCTGGGCCGCGCCGCAGAGCAGGGCAAGTGCCAACAGGATTGCCTTCATGGCACTCTTCTCTCCGGGAGTTGGGGGCGCGAAGCAAAGGCCAGGGGTTTCACCCCTGGACCCCGATCAAAGGCGAAGCCTTTGAAATCCTATTTGTTGACCGCTTTCAAGCGCCTCCCGACATGACTCGAGGCAAATAGATGGATTTTAAAGGCTCCGCCTTTAATGGGGTTCAAGGGGCAAGGCCCCTTGCCTTGAGATCCACCGAGAACCCGATCCACCCGGACGTGGCAAGCCACTCGCGCATCGCCGCCTCGTCGTGAAGGCCGTCGGCGGGCAGCGCGCGCGCCTGTCCATGCAGCACCAGCGAAGGCGCGCGGAACGGCCAGGGCGCGAGCGTGAACCCGGCCGGATCGTCGTCACGGGCGGCGAGCGTGAGCATCCCGTCCGGCGTCGGGATGGCGAGCGGCGTCGCCAGCTCGCCGCACACCGCCAGCGACAGCGTGTCGGCGAACGCGACCAGCGCGGTCTGCCGTGTCAGCGTCGCCGCGTCGAGGCCGAGCGCGTCCGCCCAGGCGGCTTCGAGCGGCGCCTGGGTCTGCAGGAAGCGCCCCGCGGCCGCGGCGTCCGCCTCGTCCAGGCGGTGGCGGTCGGCGAACTGGCGATAGATCACGCCGCCATGCCGAGAGA
>CAXUCM010000252.1:3284-5699 GCA_964249315.1 uncultured Acetobacteraceae bacterium
GGCCCCGGTGTGTTCGTTGGGGACGGCCGGGGTGGCAAGCGCCCGCTCGACGCCGCGCGTCCACATCGGGGCGTGCAGTGCCGCGCCGACATCGCGGAAGCGGTGCGGCCGCCCGATACGCGAATCGAAGCTGGGCGCGCGCTCCCAGTCCAGCCAGCCGAGATCGTGCTGCTCGGCGGCGAGCAGCAGCGCCTCGTCGAGCGGCTCCGCCCAGGCACGCAGGATCTGCCCGGCGATCCAGGCATGGGTCGGCTGGCTGATCGCCAGCGCCGGCGCCGGATGCTCGCGGAACAGCATCAGCGCGGCACCGGGCGCCAGTCCGGCGGCGCCAGCTCGAAGCCCTCGAAGCGGAACGCCGGCGCCACCGTGCAGCAGACCAGGGTCCAGCGTCCCATGCAGGCGGCGGTCTGCCAGTGCGAGCGCGGCACCAGCAGTTGCGGCTGCTGGCGCAGGCCGAGATCGGGGCCGAGCATGCGCGCCTCGGCGTCGTGCCCGTCCGGCGAGGTGGTGAGCACCAGCGGGTCGCCGGCCTGCCAGATCCACAGCTCGTCGGCATCGACGCGGTGCCAGGCGCTGACCTCCTCGACGGACAGCAGGAAATGGATCGCGGTGCCGGCGCCGCGGCTGCCGTCGGCCGGCGCGTCGCGCCAGGTCTCGCGATAATGGCCGCCTTCCGGGTGCGGCCGCAGGTCGAGGCCGCGGATCACCGCGGAAGCGGTCAGGTTCGGGTCGCGAAGGTCGATCACGGCGCTGCCTCCCAGGGAGACGCCATCGTGCACGAAGCGACTGCGGGTCGTCGAGGTCGTCGAAGGGCTTTTGTTCTTGTTTCGTTCCAGCTACAGTCGGATCATGCACGGACGATCCGGCTATGCCGAACTGCAGGTCACCTCGAACTATTCGTTCCTGCGCGGCGCCAGCCATGTCGAGGAGCTGCTGCTCACCGCCAAGCTGTCCGGCATCGAGGCGGTCGGCATCACCGACCACAACTCGCTGGCCGGCATCGCCATCGCGCACGCGCGCGCCGCCGAGCTGGGGATCCGGCTGGTGGTCGGCTGCCGGCTGGAGCTGCGCTGCGGTCAGAAGCTGCTGGCCTATCCGACCGATCGCGCCGCCTACGCCCGGCTGTGCCGGCTGATCACGCTGGGCAAGAGCCGCACCGGCAAGGGCGGCTTCGACATCGACTGGCAGGACCTGGCGGACCATGCCGAGGGGCTGCTCGCCGCCCTGCTGCCGGGTCCTCCCGACGCATCGCTGCGATCGCAGCTGCAGCGGCATCGCGCGCTGTTCGCCGACCGCGCCTGCCTCGCCCTCAGCCTGCAGCGACGGCCCGACGATGCCGCGCGGCTGCTCCGGCTGAGCGAGCTGGCCGGCGCCTCCCGGGTGGCGACGCTCGCCACCGGCGACGTGCTCTACCACGTGCCGGAGCGACGCATCCTGCAGGACGTCGTCACCTGCATCCGCGAGGGCTGCACCATCGAGGATGCCGGCTTCCGGCGCGAACGCTCGGTCGATCGCAGCATGAAGCGGCCGGAGGAGATGATCCGGCTGTTCGCGGCACACCCCGACGCGATCGCGCGGACGCTGGAGGTCGCGGATCGCTGCCGCTTCTCGCTGTCCGAGCTGCGCTACCAGTATCCCGACGAGGCCGAGGTGCCGGGCGAGGCGCCGCAGCAGGCGCTGGAGCGGGTGGTGCGCGAGAGCCTGCCGCAGCGCTACCCGGACGCCGTCCCCGACGACGTCGTGACCCAGCTCGCCCACGAGCTGCGCCTGATCGCGAGCCTGGAGTACGCGCCCTATTTCCTGACGGTGCATGCGATCGTCCGCTACGCGCGCAGCCAGGGCATCCTCTGCCAGGGGCGTGGCTCCGCCGCCAACTCGGCGGTCTGCTACGTGCTCGGCATCACCTCGATCGACCCGGTCGGCTCCGGCCTGCTGTTCGAGCGCTTCATCTCGGCCGAGCGGCACGAGCCGCCGGACATCGACGTCGATTTCGAGTCCGAACGACGCGAGGAGGTGATCCAGTGGGTCTACAAGCGCTACGGACGCACGCGCGCGGCGCTGTGCGCCACGGTGATGCGGTTCCATTCGCGCGGCGCGATCCGCGACGTGGGCCGCGTCATGGGCCTGACCGAGGACGTCACCGGCGCGCTGGCGCAGCAGGTCTGGGGCCACGGCGGCGGCTCCTCCAGCGAGGGCGTGCTGCCCGAGCATGCGCGCGCGCTGAACCTGAACCTGCAGGACCGCCGCCTGTCGCTGACCCTGCAGCTGGCGCGCGAGCTGATCGGCTTTCCGCGCCAGCTCGGCACCCATCCCGGCGGCTTCGTGCTGACCTCGGACCGGCTCGACGAGCTGGTGCCGATCGAGCCGGCGACGATGGCGGACCGTTACGTCATCGAGTGGGACAAGGACGATATC
>CAXUCM010000253.1:0-1465 GCA_964249315.1 uncultured Acetobacteraceae bacterium
AGAAGAGGTTTCCAAAGGCAAGCCTTTGGCGGGGCTTGGGGCGGAGCCCCAACCTCAACCCCCGACTGGCAGCGGCGCCATCGCGTCGCTTATGCCGAACGCGCCGGGCAGCGCGCCGCGCGGGAACAGCCGGTTGACGTGGCCCATCTTGCGACCGGGACGTGCCTCCGCCTTGCCGTACCAGTGCGGCAGCAGCCCCTCGGTCTGCAGCGCGAGCGGCCAGAGTGCCAGCGCCTCCGGCCCGACGAGGTTCTTCATCACCGCGTCGGAGTGGCGCGACGCCTGCGGCAGCGTCAGGCCGGCGACGGCGCGGACATGCATCTCGAACTGGCTGACCGGGCACGCATCCAGGGTCCAGTGGCCGGAATTGTGCGGCCGCGGCGCGATCTCGTTGACCAGCAGCGTGCCGTCGGCATCGACGAACAGCTCGACCCCGAGCAGGCCCTGCAGGCCGAGATGTGCTGCGATGCGTCGGGCGATCGCCTGCGCCTCCGCCGCAAGTTCCACGGTGATCGGCGCCGGTGCGAGGGTGACGTCGAGGATATGGTCGCGGTGCCGGTTCTGCACCGTGTCGTAGGTGCGGATCATGCCTTCCAGGCCGCGCGCGACCATCACGCTGAGTTCGCAGGCGAACGCGACCAGGCGTTCGGCGACCAGCGGATGCGGCCGCAGCCGGTCGAACGCGGCGCGGGCCGCATCGGCGTCGCGGATCACGGCCTGGCCGCGTCCGTCATAGCCGAGCCGGGTGGTCTTCAGCACGAACGGATATCCCAGCGCGCGCGCGGCCGCATCGAGTTCGTCGCCGTTGCCGACCGCATGCCAAGGTGCCACCGGGATGCCGGCGGCCTGCAGCATGCGCTTCTCGGCCACACGGTCCTGGCTGATCCGCAGGATCTCGACGGACGGCCGCACCGGACGCAGGGAGGCGAGAAGGTCGAGCCCCTCGGCGCTGACGTTCTCGAACTCGAAGGTGACGATTTCGACGGCCTCTGCGAACCGGCGCAGCATGTCGGGCTGGTCGTGGCCGCCGAGAGTGATCGCACTGGCGACCTGGGCGGCGGGACCGCCCGCGTCGTCGGTGAGCACGTGGCAGCGATAGCCGAGGCGGGCGGCGGCGAGGGCGGACATGCGGCCGAGCTGGCCGCCGCCGACGATGCCGATCACGCTTCCCGGCGGCAGCGCCTCGTCACGAGGGCGCATCGGGCACCGAGGCGGTCTGCAGCGCCCGCCAGGTCTCGATCCGCGTGGCGAGGTCGGCATCGTGCAGCGACAGGATCGACCCGGCGAGGATGGCGGCGTTCACCGCCCCGGCACGGCCGATCGCCAGCGTCGCCACCGGCACGCCGGCCGGCATCTGCACGATCGACAGCAGGCTGTCGATGCCGCCGAGGCAGCCGCTCTCCATCGGCACGCCGAGGACCGGCAGCGTGGTCAGGGCGGCGCATATGCCGGGCAGGTGCGCCGC
>CAXUCM010000253.1:1475-5674 GCA_964249315.1 uncultured Acetobacteraceae bacterium
CCCGCCCCCGGCGCCGGCGATGAGCACCCGCAGGCCGCGCTCCCGGGCGGACCGCGCATACGCGACCAGCCGCTCCGGCGTGCGATGAGCGGAGATGATGCGGGTCTCGAAGCTGACTTCCAGGGTGTCGAGCATGGTGGCGGCGTGGGACAGCGTGTCCCAGTCCGACTGGCTGCCCATGATCAGCCCGACCCGCGGCGCGACCTCCTGCTGCAGCAGGTCGATCTCACCGGTCTGCTGCTCCGGGCCGAGGGGCAAGGCGCGATCGGTCTCGTTCGATGGCATGGACATGGTGGGCGGGCTCCGTCAGGCGATGCTGTCCGGGATCAGCCGGCTCTCCAGCCAGGCGATCTCGTCCTTGAGCATCAGCTTGCGCTTCTTCAGGCGCTGCATCTGCAACTGATCCATCGGCTGGGACGCCAGCCGGTCGATCACCGTGTCGAGGTCGCGGTGTTCGCTGCGCAGCTCATGCAGCTGGCGCAGCAGGGTATCGCGGTCGGTCAGCATGGCGGGTTGCATAGCATAGCTCGGCCATAGCACGGGTGGGAGGCCAATCGCAGGTGCGCGAGGCCCACGCGGCGGGGCGGAATTCACGTGACACGAAGCTGTCATGCGGAGCTATCGTGACCTCGTCGCCTCACCTGATTGCGGAGCCATCATGAGCCAGCAAGCCCGGATCGACAGCCTGAAGGTGCGTCATGCCAGCCTCGACAGCCGGATCGTCGAGGAAGACCACCGGCCGCAGCCGGACCAGGATGCCCTGCACCGGCTCAAGCTGGAGAAGCTCCGGGTCAAGCAGGAGATGGAGCGCCTGCGCGAACCCAGGTGACGCTTGGGAAGGGCGGCCTCAGGCCGCCTCTTCCTCTTCGACTGCCGGCGGTGCCGGAACGTTCTGGCCGTCGCGGATCAGCCGCTCGTTGGCGGTGTTGACCACCGCGTTCAGGTCGGTCTGGCTGCACAGTCCCAGGATCACCGGATCGCGCGGCTTGATGTTGGCGCTGTTCCAGTGATGCCGGTCGCGCACCTTGGCGATGGTGTCCTTGGTGGTGCCGAGCAGCTTGATGATCTGCGCCTCGGACAGCTGCGGATAGTTGCGCAGCACGAAGGCGATGGCGTCCGGTCGGTCGTTGCGCTTGGCGACCGGCGTGTAGCGCGCACCCCTCGATCGCCGCGTCACCGGGTTGTTGGCCGAAAGGATGTGCAGCCGCAGCGCCGGATCGGCTTCGCAGCGCGTGATCTCCGCCTTGGTGACCTGGTGGTTGGCGACCGGGTCGTAGCCGACGATGCCCTGTGCCACTTCGCCGTCGGCGATGGCCTGCACCTCGAGCGGATGCATGCCGCAGAACTCTGCGACCTGGGTGAAGGTCAGCGCCGTCTTCTCGATCAGCCAGACGGCGGTGGCTTTGGGCATCAGCGGCAATGTCATGTCAGGATCCTGTTTGATGTCGAGATGCGCCGGAGCGGCGGCGTCTCTGACCATGGTCCTGATCGCCTGCCGGCGCGCGTCGCGTCCCGACGATATGAGGTTCGGCCGCACGGACGGTCAAGTCATCTTTGGCGCGGATCCGGAGACGAAAAGCGGGAGCAGGTTGCCCTGCTCCCGCCCGTTCGACAGATGGAACGTCGGCAGCCCCGGTCAGGCGGCCTGCACGCCCTCGATCTGCTTGTCGTTGGCCGGCGCTGCGGACGGTCCCGTGGCGATGCTGATGCGACGCGGCTTCAGCGCCTCGGGCACGACACGCTTGAGGGCCACGTGCAACAGTCCGTGCGCGAGTTCCGCGCTTTCCACGACGATGTGGTCGGCAAGCGCGAAGCGGCGCTCGAAGGCGCGCGCGGCGATGCCGCGATGCAGCACCTCATGCTTGTTCTCGGCGTCGATCCGACCGGTCACCACCAGGGTATTCTCCTGGGCGGAGAGCTCGATCGCGTCGGGGCCGAAGCCGGCCACGGCCATGGTCAGCACGTAGCTGCCCTCGCCGGTCTTCTCGATATTGTAGGGAGGGTAGGACGCAGTGTTCGCCGTCTGCGCCGCGGTATCGACGAGACGGGCCAGGCGATCGAAGCCGATCGTGCTGCGGAACAACGGCGCGAAATCATAGGTCATGGAAAAACCTCCTCAGGGCAAGGTTCATGGTATGGATCCGCCAAGCTGGCCGGACCCGGTTCCGTATGCGCGAAGGCCCCGGAAGGGCGCCTCCACGACACCAAAAATGGCGACGCCGCCCCCTGGATCAAGGAGCGGCGTCGAAAATATCCGCCAAATGGCGGCAGTGCAGGCGTGGCTCAGCCGCCGCTCAGCCGCCCTTGCGCATGCCGATGCCGGCGAACTTCTTGTTGAACTTCGCCACCTGGCCACCGGTATCCATCATGCGCTGCACGCCGGTCCAGGCCGGATGCGATTTCGGATCGACGTCGAGGCGAAGCGTATCGCCGGCCTTGCCCATGCAGGAGCGGGTGGCGAACTGGGTGCCGTCGGTCATGACGACGTTGATCTCATGATACTCTGGATGGATGCCGGATTTCATCGCCTGTCGCCTTCCTGGGCTCTCCGATGCCGACCGGAGATGCGGTCCGGCGGCATATAGACGCTTGACCGGCATGCAGCAACCATGCGCGGCCGCAGGCCGGTCAGCGCGAGACCTGCGCCGCCTTCTCGGTGAACCGGCGGAAGGTCTCGTCCGCCTGCCGCTTCTGCGACGGGCTGAAGCTGGCATAGAGTCGTTCCAGCGGCGGCACCAGATTCCGGACGTTGCGTGCGTTGGTCTCCTGGACGTCACCGTAGGATTTCAGGTTGTCGACCGCCGACATCGACTCGTAGTCGTGGCCCCGCTGCGCATAGAGCCGGTCGAGGGCGGCGACGCTGTCGCGCATCGCCGTCGCCAGCGGTTGCCAAAGCGGCTCCTGTTCCGGCGTGATGTGCAGCCTGGCGTGCAACGCCGCGATATGGCGCTCCGCGACGGCTGCCTCGCTGCGGCCGAGCGCCGTCTGCGGGCCGCCGGCGGAAGGGCCCGCCACCTGCGCCCGTCCCGGCAGCGGCAGCGCGAGCCCGACCGCGAGCAGCGGGACCGCGACCAGGCTGCCTCGCGCCAGACCTGGTCCTGCTGGCATGTTCCGGCGTGCGGCCATCAGTTCGTCTCCACTCCATGCCGGCTGGCGTAATCGCGGGCGCCATGCGACGGATGCCAATGCGCGATCCACGCCGTCGCGTCCAACGAAACCTCGTGCGTCCCCGGGTACCCGGCAAGGAGGCCGCCTGAACATCCTCTCCGTGCAGTCCTGGGTCAGCTACGGCCATGTCGGCAACGCGGCCGCCATGTTCCCGCTGCAGCGGCTCGGCGCCGAGGTCTGGGCGGTGCATACCGTGCAGTTCTCCAACCACACCGGCTATGGCAGCTGGACCGGGCAGGCGTTCGACGGCGACGCCGTGCGCGCGCTGGTACGCGGCATCGCCGAACGCGGAGCGCTCGTCCGCATCGACGCGGTGCTCTCCGGCTATCTCGGCGACCCCGGCATCGGCAGCGCCGTCCGCGACGCCGTGGCGGAGGTGCGCCGGTGCAATCCGGGCCTGATCTATTGCTGCGACCCGGTCATGGGCGATACCGGCCGCGGCCTGTTCGTGCGCGCCGGGATCCCGGCGCTGATCGCCGGCGAGATCGTCCCCGAGGCCGACATCCTGACGCCCAACCAGTTCGAGCTCGAGCACCTCACCGGCCGATCCTGCCACGACCGCCAGGCGCTGCTCGGCGCGGTGCGGGCGCTGCAGGCGCGCATGCGCACGCAGGGCCCGCGCCTGGTGCTGGTGACCAGCGTGCGCAACCGCGCCACGCCCGACGACGCGATCGAACTGCTCGCCTCCGAACCCGGCCAGGCCTGGCTGCTGCGCACGCCGGCGCTGGCGCTGTCGCCGAACGGTGCGGGCGACCTGATCGCGGCTTTGTTCCTGTTCCACGTGCTGGCGGGACACGGCGTCCGCGGCGCCCTCGAGCGGGCGGCAAGCGCTACCTGGGGCGTGCTCGCCCACACGCTGCGCTCGGGCGGGGGCGAGCTGTGCCTGGTCGCCGCACAGCAGGAGCTCGTCGCGCCGAGCCGCAGCTTCCAGGCGGAGAGCATCGAGATCGGCTAGAGCATCATTCGATCAGATGGGATCATCTGATTGGATAAAGATGCTCGCCAAAACAACGAGCTGGAGCGGGTTCCGT
>CAXUCM010000254.1:0-2436 GCA_964249315.1 uncultured Acetobacteraceae bacterium
CAATAAACTTGTGTTTGACCTGAGATCCGCAGCCGCTTCAGAGACACGTGCACCACATTGCAGGGATCATCGCGCACCTGCCTGCCCCGCCTCTCGGCGCGGCAAGACACCGATCACCGATCTAAGTGGCGGACATCATGGCATTCTGGGGTGTCCAAGATTCTGCGCGCCGCCGCCTGTGTTGAACGACATCGAGCGCACCGCTGCCAGCACCCTCTTAGCAAAGTCATCAAGCGCGCCAGCGCTGCGGTCCAGCGCACTGTTAAAGGTCAGCACCGCCGGCGCAGCGGCATCGAGCCCGGCTGCAATCTTGTAAGATTCCTCCGACCCCTGCATGCCGATCTGTCCCGTATGGGCAAGCGCCTGCTTCAAGGACACAGGATCGTTGGCGCGCGCCAGGATGTTGTCGGCGTAGGCAGTGCCTCCCTTGTCGATACCCTTGTCGAAATTACCGTCGCCGTCATGATACCTGATCAACGCTTCGCGCATATTGCCGTGCGCTGCTGTGAGCTCACGGTTCAAGTAGCGGGCCCCCGCGTCGAGGTTTTTGCTGGGGTCAAATCGATCCGCATCGGGCAGCCCCATGTCTCTGCGCGCTGCGGCCGTCAATCCGGCGACGCCAACCGCCGAGGTAGCCTTATTCGCAGCATTCGGATTTCCACCCGACTCTTGTACAACCAGTGAGCCGAGCACGCTGGCGGGCAGGTCATTGGAATTGGCAGCGGCGAGGATCTGGTCGCGCAAATTGCCGTTGAGCTCACCCATGCCGAGCCCGGCGCCCTGAGGCAGATCCTGACCGGTCGTACGAGCAAAGAAGCCTGGCAGGCCTTCACCGGTCACCTTGCTCGTGATTAGAGGCGTAAGATACGACCCCTTGGGCGCGATGCCCGAACCCTCGACGATCTTCGCCCAGCGCTCCGGATCGGCGTTGAGAAACGTCTTCGCGTATTCGGAGAAGATGGCCTGATTGCCCGACTGACCAGCCTTCAGCGCTGCGTCGAAAGCCGCTTTCTCGGCAGGCTGCATGTTGCTGGGGTCTACGCCCAGGAATCTAGCAAGACTATCCGACGTCTTGGGCAGCCCCCCGTTCTTCCCCAAGTACATGTTCAATGCCGCGTTCTGCGAGACGCCGCCGCCGAGACCGCTCGAGTTGATGGCGGACTGCATGCCGGACAGGGCGCTCATCTGGCCCTCGCCAGTCCGCATGCTCGGCGCACCGGACGAAGCTAGCCGCCACCAGTAGCTGGACAGCTTTCCGCTATCGACCTCGGCACCGCCAGCCGATGCGGTCTGCCGCATCAAGCCCTCGACGGACGAGAGGACTTGGCTATGGTCGAGGCCGGCCTGGGTCGCAGCGGTCATTACCCGCTGGAGCTGGCGAAAGTAACCGCTCGCTACGGCATTGCGCTGCCCGTCGAGCTCGCGATCTCCGGGCAGGTGGTAGGTTTGACCGTCCACGCCAGGGCCGAACGCGAAGTCGCCAGACATTCCTGGAGCATTTGTGCCCCTTACCTTCGCTCCGAGCGTTTGTGCGAGCCCAAGGCTCTGCGCGAGCCGATCAAAACCGAGGCCGCCGAGCGTAGGGGCGAACTGCGCGTCGCCGATCGAGTTGAGGAGCCCAACGCTGCCGGCTGCGCTGGTCGGGGACACACCGTACGATCGAAGCGCGCCTAGGGCTGTCTCCGGCGTGTAGCCGTTCCGCCGCATCCAGGCAGGTGTTTTGCTTTTGTCGTCCGGATAAACCGAGTTGATTAAATCCGGCGTATAGAAACCGCCGCCTCGGCTGATGTCCGCCGCGCCCATTCTGAGGTCGACGAAAGGCTCCGCAGCACCCAGCGCGCCCTCGTAGATCTTTGCCAGTGCGATCGGCGCCGTGACGACAGCTATTGCAGCGTCAGCGGCAATCTTCGCAGCCGCGTAATAGGGGTTCGCCTTGAGCATCGCGAGGCCGCCTAGAATGCCCCGCGCCGGGTTGGTGTCATCAGCACGCCCCGCCTCTACCCGAGCACGGGCCACCCGCACGGCGTCCGTCTGCCGGCCAATCATCTCGGCTCGCTCAGGATTCGACTTCAGTTCCGCAGCGAGGTTCTTGTCCAGCAAGCGCAGGTCGCGCTCGATCAGAGCGAGCTCATCGTAGTCCCGGTCCCGCGCTGCCCGCTGCCCGCGCTGTCCAAGCCGGTTGATATCGCCAAGACGATGAAAACCCGGGTCGAACTGCTCCTCGCGCCGCGCAGCGATCGACCGCTGCCGGGCACCCTCTCGTGCTATCTTGTCACGGTTGGCGTTCTCGTACTCGGCCTCGGCACGCTGGGCGCGATACTGCCCGTCTGCCGCCTTCTTCTGCTTCGCCTGCTGGGTCTGCGCAAAGCGGGCCCGCAGGTCGACATCGCGGTTGATGGAGTCCGCCACTGCACGCTGGGCGCGATAACCTTGCGC
>CAXUCM010000254.1:2446-5674 GCA_964249315.1 uncultured Acetobacteraceae bacterium
ATCGCGCCCAGCGTGCAGTGGCGGACTCCGTCTGCTGTCGCTTGAGCGTCCCTGCGCGGTCGCGGCTGGCGCGAGCATCCCGGGCCTCGTTCTCGCGGTAGGCAGAATCTCGCGCGCGGAGGAAACTGCTCTGCTCGCGCCTTAAGCGTGCGTCTCGAGTCTCGTTCTCGCGGTGTGCAGAATCTCGAGCGCGGAGGAAACTGCTCTGCTCGCGTTGTTTGCGGGCGGCATCTGTCTGCTGCTGGCGCTGGAAGCGAGCATCTCGGGACTCGTTCTCGCGATGCGCGGAGTCCCTATCCCGCCGGTACTTGTCCTGTGAAGCAGAATAAGCCGCCGCGTCCTTCGCTGCCTGGTCCGCCTGCTTCTTCTGATACCGGGCACGGAGATCCATGTCACGGTTCTGGTAGTCGGCGAGGGCGCGATCATCCCGGGAGGGGCCCGGCGGCCCGTCACCAGATCCATGAATGATGATTCCCGGACCCGGCACGGGTTCAGCTCCGTGCTGTCAGCAAGCGCGCGATGGACTCCCGGCGCACCCGGATCAACTTGCCAATACGGACAATCTCGATTTCGCGGCGGTCGATTGCACGATGAATGGTTGCACGCGAGACGCGGAGAGCGTCGGCAGCCTCGCTCGTTGTAAGCAGGTTCGGGTTGATGGACCGGATCACGTGCACATGCCTCGTTCGAGCGGAATGCTCGGCGCAACACCCTAGCAAGCGCGAGACGCGAGGAACGAGAGAGACAGGCGAACGAACCTTTTTAGGGGGTCTGTCGCGTCTGCCCCCGAGGCAATCAATGCAGAGCGATTCCGATCCCGTGCTCACCTCCCTGGGTGGCACCGGGTCCCGGCCGGGCGATGGTCGCCGGCGTGGCACCCCCGTCCAAACTATCGATGGCGCCTGCCGCCGTTGAAAGCACCCGCGATTGCGCTCACGGCGAACACAAGAAGCAGCATCGGTATCGCGACCAAGCCGCAAACCAAGACGGCGATGATGCAGGCCTCGACGAAGTCAAACGGCAGGAAGTAGCTGAGCAGGATCGCGAACGGCATCAGTGCGCAGACGCCCGCGAACAGCCTTAGATTATTCATGCGACTACTCCATGGCCACACAAGCCCCTGGCACCGCGCAGGGCGGCACGTTCTGCACGGCGCCAGTGCTGCAGTTGAAACTTCTGCTTGATGGACGCACGTCGCGAAAGCGACCGCACGACCAGCGTGCAACGCTCCAGCGTGATCATCCTACGCAAAGCGCATGCCAGCACCGGTGCCGTCCCGGCCGGCAAGTCACACGCAGCTGCGTGTTCGATCCGGGCAGGTAGCGGACTGACACGACGCATTGTCAGATCACAATCCGCGGGACGCCAACGAGGGCATGCCGCTCTCCGCGATCATGGGCCATAAGCGTCTCCCTGAACAGCTCTGCCATCTCGGAGGCGAGATCACATGCCCAATCTAGCCCATCGCTCGCAGTGCAGTTGCCTGCGTCTATTTCATCCCGCAAATTCTCGAAGTTGAACTGTAGAATATCGAGTTTCTCTAGCTGTCCTGTCACGGTCTGGCACGCGTGGTTTGCCACGGCATCGGCCGCGGCGCCGTAGGCCTTCGACGCCGCGGCCTTGCGCCCGCGTTTGCGATACCGTTCCTCTGCGTCGAGGAGCCTATCAATTGCATCGAAGAGCTTCGCGTCAGGATGGTTCTTATCGCACGGAATAACATCGATACCCGTGCCGGCTAGCGTCGTGATTACGGACATTTTGTAATCCTGTGGTTTAGATTGAAGGCTCAAGCTTTAACGGGGTGCAGCGGAATAATCTCGGCACCACCGTGCTCGAGCGCATCGAGATGGTCGGCGAGACGCTGAAGCGCCTCCGCGACCTGCGGGCGATACGTCGACTTGTTGTAGGTGGCAGCGAACCGCGAGTGGATCGCGGCATGGTTTAGAGCTGCCTCTGTAATTGCCGGCACGATGCCGAGCTCACCCAGCAACGTCGCACCTGTGCGACGCAGGTCGTGCCGCTGCCACCCGGTTGTGCTCGACGCTGTCTGGATCGCCTTCGTCTCGCGATCCCAATTCACGAGCCGGCCGCTGGTCTCCGTAGCGAATACCAGCGAGTCAGGTGCGCCAGGCCCGCGCGAGCGAAGGAGCGAGACCGCTTGGCGCGGAAGTGGCACTTGATGTTCAGTGCCGTTCTTCGTGGTCGGGATTCGCCAGGTTGGCTTTGCACCATCGAGGCGGACGTCCCGCCACCGCGCGGCACCGACCTCCTCGCGACGCGCCAGCGTCAAAAGCATGAAATGTAAAGCCGCCGCATACGGGCGAGTGCTGGCACCCAGGACGGGCAAAAGGGACGACAACTCGTCGGCTGTGAGCACGCGAGCACGTGCCCTTGCCGTCACAGGAGGGCGGAGCGCCGCGAGGTCAGCGGAACAAAGTTCGCGGATCGCGGCCCAATTTAGTACCGGTCGAAGGCACCGGATCGCGGCGGCAGCGGACTGCGCCGAGGGCCAAGCGTCCGCAGTCTGCTGCAGTGCCTTCCGCTGGAGGCTTGAGAGCGGCTTGCCGAGAAAATTGGCGAATACCGACTCGATGCGGCGACGGCACTCAGGGAACGACCGAGGAGCAGGGCGTTGCTTCGTGTAGGTGTCGAGCAGCGCAGCTAACGTTCCGACACCTACCGCGGCATCCGCGGCCCGCTTCCTGATCTGCCGGCGCTCCTCGATCGGGTTTGCTCCACCCCGCACGGCCTCACGGGCCTCGCGAGCCTTCCCCCGGGCCTCGGCAAGGCCAAGCCCAGGATGCGACCCAAGCAGAACTCGCCGGGAGTGCCCTTCGCCATCTCGAACCCTTAGCACCCACGAACGGGCACCTGCCGGAGTGATGCGCAAGTTGAGCCCTCGCTCCCCGGCATCCGCCAGCTCGATCCGTATGCCGTCTGCGATTGCACGGTTGGCGGCTGCAGTGATCGCGGAGTCTGTGAGCCGGACACCTGCCATGCTGGGGCCTCATTGGGGCCCCACCGGGGCCTCGACAGCGGGACACATCCTGCTATCTCCTGAGACCATCTTAAAGCAGGTCACGCCAGAAAAACAAGTTATATCAACGTTTAGATGGGGCCCCGTGAGATACGCAGAGACGCCTAGAAACAGGCGGCAACGGCAAGACCCACTAATTCGTAATCAGTAGGTCCTCGGTTCAATTCCGAGTGTCGGCACCACCCTCCCGG
>CAXUCM010000255.1:0-2495 GCA_964249315.1 uncultured Acetobacteraceae bacterium
ACATGCGCCTGCGCCTGGCGGCGGGCGACGACCTGATCCTGTTCCCGGAAGGCACCAGCTCGGACGGCACCGGCGTGCTGCCGTTCCGCTCCTCCTTCTTCGCCGCCGCCAAGCCGGGCGCCGGGGCGGACGAGGCGGACCTTGCCGGCCGGCCGCTCGTGCAGCCGGTATCGGTGGTCTACGACCGGCTTGCCGGGCTGCCGGTCGGCAACTCGCGCCGGGCGGTGTTCGCCTGGTACGGCGACATGGATCTGGCCTCGCATTTCTGGCAGCTCGCGCAGTGGCGCAGCATGCGCGCCAGCATCTGGCTGCACCCGCCGCTCGATCCGGCCGACTTCCCGACACGCAAGGCGCTGGCCCAGGCGAGCTGGAACGCGGTGGCGCAAGGGGCCGCCCGGCTGCGGCAGAACCGCCCGGTGCCGGTCGATGCGCCGCCGCCGCAGCCGATAGCGGCCGAGTTCCACGCGGAAACTTCGCTTGACAAGCAGCGCCGTTCTTTTGCCTGATCCGTCCTGCCGCAACCGAGCAGGAACCTGCAGCCCGCATGATCTGCCTACGGCCAACAGGTCCGCGCCGGCCTTGAATCTGCGCCTCCCGTCTTGACCGCTGCGTCGTCGGGCCCGATTGCCGCGGCACGCCTGATCGGGATGGTCCCGGTCGCCGCCGGATTGCCGCGTTGACGCTGCCTGACCTGAACGTCGCCGTCCCTGCCACCGCCGCCAAGCGCCTGCACGTGATCACCTGGGGTTGCCAGATGAACGTGTACGACAGCGCGCGGATGACCGACGTGCTGCGCCCGCTCGGCTACGCGCCGGCAGCGGACGCGGCGTCCGCGGACATGGTGGTGCTCAATACCTGCCACATCCGCGACCGCGCCTCGGAGAAGCTGTTCTCCGAGCTCGGCCGGCTGCGCCGGATCAAGCAGGAGCGCGCCGCGCGCGGGCAGCCGACCATCCTCGCCGTCGCCGGCTGCGTGGCCCAGGCGGAAGGCAGCGAGATCCTGGCGCGCGCGCCGTTCGTCGACATCGTGCTGGGGCCGCAGACCTATCACCGCCTGCCCGAGCTGGTGGCGCGCGCCGCGCGCGCCGGCGGCGCGGTGATCGATACCGACTTCCCGGTCGAGCAGAAGTTCGACTTCCTGCCCGACGCGGCCGGCCCGCAACTGCCCGGCGGGATCACCGCCTTCCTCACCGTCCAGGAAGGCTGCGACAAGTTCTGCTCGTTCTGCGTGGTGCCCTACACCCGCGGCGCCGAGGCCAGCCGGCCCGCCGCCTCGGTGCTCGCCGAGGCGCGCCGGATGGCCGACCAGGGCGTGCGCGAGATCACCCTGCTCGGCCAGAACGTCAACGCCTATCACGGCGACGGACCCGACGGCCGGGTCTGGTCGCTGGCCCGGCTGCTCGAGGCGCTGGCGGCGATCCCCGGGCTGCTGCGGCTGCGCTACACCACCTCGCACCCGCGCGACATGCAGCCCGACCTGATCGCGGCGCACGGCCGGCTCGCGGCGCTGATGCCATTCCTGCATCTGCCGGTGCAGTCCGGCGCCGACCGCATGCTGGCGGCGATGCATCGCGGCCACGACGCCGCCGCCTATCTCGAGCTGGTCGGCCGGCTGCGCCGGGCGCGGCCCGATCTCGCGCTGTCGTCGGACTTCATCGTCGGCCATCCGGGCGAGACCGAGGCGGATTTCGAGGCGACGCTGGCGCTGATCCGCGAGGTCCGCTTCGCCCAGGCCTTCTCGTTCAAATACTCGCCGCGCCCCGGCACCCCGGCCGCCGGTGCGCCGGGACAGGTGCCCGAGGCCGTCAAGGACGAGCGGCTGGCACGGCTGCAGGCGCTGATCCGCCTCCAGCAGGACGAGTACAACGCGGCCAGCGTCGGCAGCGCCATGCCGGTGCTGTTCACCGGCCGCGGCCGCAAGCCCGGACAGCTCCGCGGCCGTTCGCCGTTCCTGCAGGCCGTGCACGCCGCCGGCCCCGACCGCCTGATCGGCGCCGAGGTCCCGGTGACAATCACGGCGATGATGACCAACTCACTGACCGGTACCCTCATACGGGAGAGAGCCTGCGCTTGAGCGACCTGACGGCGTCGACCTTTGCCAATCGCGGACTGCCCGGGCCGGCAGCCCTCCCGTCCCAGGGCCGCAACGCGACCCTGCAGTTCGGCGACAATGCGCGCCTCGCCGTCCTGCTCGGCGACCATGACCGGCACCTGGTCCGGCTCGAGCAGGGCCTCGGGGTGCGCCTGTCCTGTCGCGGCAACCGCATCGCCATCACCGGCGATCCGGGCCGGGTGGCGCTGGCGCGCTCGGCGCTGACGACGCTCTACCGGCGCGTCGAGGAAGGTCATGGCATCGACTCCGCCGAGGTCGACGCGGCGATCCGCATGTCCGACCTGCACGGCAGCGTGCTCGACGCTCCGCTGCTGCCGGGGGGGGGGGGGGGGGGGGCGGGGGGGGGGGGGGGGGGGGCGCCCCCCCGGGCGCGCCCCGCCCC
>CAXUCM010000255.1:2505-5654 GCA_964249315.1 uncultured Acetobacteraceae bacterium
GGGCTCTACAAGCGGCTGCAGGGGGGACGCGGCGTCGACATGGCCGAGGTGGAGGCGACCATCCGGCTCTCCGCATCCCCGAGCCATGGCGAGAACCCGCGTCTGCCGCTCGCCGACCTGCCGGCGATCCGCACGCGGCGCGGCGCGATCGGCCCGCGCTCGCCCGGCCAGGCCGGCTACATGGAGATGCTGGCCAGCCTTGAGATGGTGTTCGGGATCGGGCCGGCCGGCACCGGCAAGACCTATCTCGCGGTGGCGCAGGCGGTGGCGATGCTGCAGGCGGGCCAGGTCGACCGCATCGTGCTGTCGCGCCCGGCGGTCGAGGCCGGCGAACGGCTCGGCTTCCTGCCCGGCGACCTGAAGGAGAAGATCGACCCCTACCTGCGGCCGCTCTACGACGCGCTGCACGACATGATGCCGGGCGACCAGGTGGTCCGCCGGATGGCCGCCGGCGAGATCGAGGTGGCGCCGCTCGCCTTCATGCGCGGCCGCACGCTGGCCCACGCGTACGTGATCCTGGACGAGGCGCAGAACACCACGCCGGCGCAGATGAAGATGTTCCTGACCCGGATGGGATCCGGCACGCGCATGGCAATCAACGGGGATCTCAGCCAGATCGACCTGCCCGCCGGCGTCGGCAGCGGGCTGCGCGAGGCGGTGGAGACCCTCGAAGGGCTGCCCGGGATCGGCATCACCCGCTTCGAAAGCCGCGACGTCGTGCGTCATCCGCTGGTGGCGGCGATCGTGGATGCCTATGATCGACGCGCGGCGGACGCGCGGGATGCCCGAGGCCGGACGCGCCGGGAGCATGATGGAACCTCGAAGTAGACCCTCCCGCACGGGAGGCCCGCACATCCTCGTCGTCGACCGGCGCTGGCGACGGATGGTGCCAGGGGTCGCCGCCCTGGCACGGCGCGCCGCGGCGGCGGCGGGAGGGGCCGATACGGTGGTCCTCGACCGCGACCTGCGCGTGCGCCGGCTGAACGCCCGGCATCGCGGACGCAACCAGCCGACCAACGTGCTCACCTTCGAGAACCCGCCCGGCATCGGCGGCGGCGACATCGTCGTCGCCCTCGAGACGGTGCGTCGCGAGGCACGCGCCGCCGGTCGCACGGCGGCGCACCATCTGGCGCATCTGCTGGTGCATGGCAGCCTGCATCTGCGCGGGCACGATCATCAATGGGCCGGTGCGGCGCGCCGGATGGAGATGCGCGAAGCCCGGATCCTGCACCGGCTCGGCGTGCCGAACCCGTGGAAGGCCCGCCTGCCGGGTGAGGTGCGATGAGCGGCGTGCCGGAACCCGTCGATGCCTCCGCGTCCGCCGATGGCGGCCGGGCGCCGCGGCGCGGGCTGATCTCGTTCTTCGGGCGCCGGCGCTCCGAGCAGGGCCGGCTGCGCTCCTCGATCGCGGCCCTGGTGCAGGAAGCCGCCGAGGCGCCGCAGCAGCCTGGCGAGCTGCCGGAGCTGGACCGTCAGGAACGCGCGCTGATCGCCAACGTGCTGCGGCTGCGCGGCACCACGGCCGACGACGTCATGGTGCCGCGCGCGGACATCGTGGCGATGCCGGCGGCGATCGGCTTCGAGGCGGCCCTGGCCCTGCTCCGACGCGAGAACCATTCCCGCCTGCCGGTCTATGGCGAGCAGCTCGACGACGTGCTCGGCATGGTCCACATCAAGGATCTGATGGCGTTCTCCGGCGAGCCGGAGACCTTCCGGCTGCGCTCGATCCTGCGCCAGCCGCTGATGATCGCGCCGCAGATGCCGGTGCTCGACCTGCTGCTGCAGATGCGCCAGCGGCGCATCCACCTCGCCCTGGTGATCGACGAGTATGGCGGCATCGACGGGCTGGTGACGATCGAGGACCTGGTCGAGACGATCGTCGGCGACATCGCCGACGAGCATGACGAGCCCGCCGCCCTGATGCTGGTCGAACGCCATGACGGCACCTTCGACGTCGATGCGCGAATGGAGATCGAGGAGTTCGAGGCGCGGCTGGGATCGGTGCTCACCGAGGAGGAGCGTTCGAGCGACATCGACACGGTGGGCGGGCTGGTGTTCATGCTGGCCGGGCACGTGCCGGCACGCGGCGAGGTGCTGACGCATTCGAGCGGCCTGGAATTTCGCGTCCTCGACGCCGACGCGCGTCACATCCGCAAGGTGCGGGTCAAGCCGCCGGAACAGGAGCCGGCCCCCGCCACGTCGGACGAGGCGACCGCGGCCTCCTAGGGCTCCCTGCCGCATATCGGGCATTACATGGACGTCGTTGCTCTCGTGTGTGTAATGCGCATTACGAAGAGCGCGGATCTCTTACGGCGACTTGAGAGCGCCGGATGGATTTTGGATCGCGTGCGCGGCTTACATCACGTCTTCAAGCCTCCGGATCGACCCGGTCGCGTCGTGGTGCCGCATTCCTCGGCCGGGGACACCTTGGACGAGGCGCTGGCTGCCGCGGAGGAAGCCGCTTCTGCCTGGATCGACTCCGCGCTGGACACGGGCGAGACCATCCCGTCGCCGTCGCCTCTGGACGGGATCCGTCATCGTCCCGACTACGCGGGCTGGACCTTCGGCGTTATCACCCTGGATCCGGCCTTGCTCGACGACACCATCGAACGGGTGAACATCACGCTGCCGCGCCGGGTGCTGAAACGCCTCGATGCCCTGGCGCGGGCTGCCGGCGAGAGCCGCTCCGGATATATCGCGCATCTGACGCTGGAAGAGCCGCGTCGTATCGCCTAAGGCCGCCGCGGCCTCGGCCTTGAGACAGCCTGCTCTGCCTTAACCAATTGGTGACCAGAAGCTGCGACACTGTGCGGCATGGTGGATGCGGTGCCCGCGAGCGCGACCTCAGGACCGGCCGCGCAGGCAGCCTCGCCGACGCCGTCGCAAGGCGGCGGCCTGTTCCACGAACTGCTCTCCGACCTCAACCCGCTGCAATACATCCCCGTCATCGGCACGCTCTATCGCGCGATCACCGGCGACGAGGGCAACGCCAACCTGCGCTTCGTCGCCTCGCTCGGCACCAGCTTCGCGCTCGGCGGCCCGCTCGGCGTCGCGCTCGTCGCCGGCGAGAAGATCGCCGGGATCGATCCCGAGCGCATGGCGATGAACGCGGCCCGCCACCTCAACGCACAACTGCCCCAGCTCCGCCG
>CAXUCM010000256.1:0-5618 GCA_964249315.1 uncultured Acetobacteraceae bacterium
GCCCCCCCGGTGGGCCCCGGTGCCCGGGGGCGGGGGGCGGCGCCCCCCCCCCCCCCCCGCGCCGGTGTTCCGGCCGCCGATGCTGGCACACCCGCTGGAGCCGGCCGATCGCGCAGCACTCGACTTCCCCCGCTTCGCGGCGGAGTGGAAGTGGGACGGCATCCGCGTGCAGCTGGTCTCGACGCCGGGCGGCAGCCGGCTGTATTCGCGCGGCGCCGACGACATCTCGGCCGCGTTCCCTGAGATCGTCGAGGCGATGGCGTTCGACGCGGTGCTCGACGGCGAGCTGCTGGTGCTGCGCCGCGGCCTGGTCGCACCGTTCGCCGACCTGCAGCAGCGGCTGAACCGCAAGGCGCCGAGCGGCCGCATGATGGCGCAGTTCCCGGTCGGCATCCGCCTCTACGACCTGCTGTTCGAGCAGGGCGAGGACCTGCGCCCGCTCGCCTTCAGCGAGCGCCGCCGCCGCCTCGAGGCGTGGTACGCGCGCACGCGACCGGCGCGCATGGACCTCTCGGAGATCATCGACGCCCCCGACCTCGAGGCGCTGTCGGCGCTGCGCGACGGCGCTCGCGCCGCCTCGATCGAGGGGCTGATGCTGAAGCGGCGCGACAGCCCGTACCTGCCCGGGCGGCCCAAGGGGATGTGGTGGAAGTGGAAGCGCGACCCGCTCAGCATCGACGCGGTGCTGATGTACGCGCAGCGCGGGCACGGCAAGCGCTCGTCGTTCTACTCGGACTACACGTTCGGGCTCTGGCGCACCGCCGAGGACGGCGCCGAGGAGCTGGTGCCGGTCGGCAAGGCCTATTCCGGCTTCACCGATGCCGAACTGGTCATGCTGGATCGCTGGATCCGCAACCACACCACGGCGCGGTTCGGTCCGGTGCGGGAGGTGGCGCACGAGACCCAGGCGGGCATCGTGCTGGAGATCGCCTTCGATGCGGCGCAGCGCTCGAGCCGGCACAAGTCCGGCGTGGCGCTGCGCTTCCCGCGCGTGGCACGCCTGCGTACCGACAAGCCACCCGGGGAAGCCGACCGGCTGGACATGCTGCTCCGCCTGCTGGACTCTTCGGCGAGCCTGGGGGAAACCCTCTGAGGCTGGACCCGTTGAGAACCCCGAACGCGAGCTGAGACATGTCTCGAATTCAGAGCCTGACGACCCGCTCTTCGCTCGCGCAGGATTGCCGGGCCGTCCGCGACCACACCGAGCATCTCGCCTCCGGCCTCTCGGCGGAGGATCAGTGCGTGCAGTCGATGCCGGACGCCTCGCCGAGCAAGTGGCATCGTGCGCATACCACCTGGTTCTTCGAGCAGTTCGTGCTGACCCCGCATCTGGCCGGCTACCGGCCGTTCGACGACGCATTCTCGTTCCTGTTCAACTCGTATTACGACGCGGTCGGGCCGCGACACCCGCGGCCGATGCGCGGATTGCTGACCCGGCCGGACGCGGCGCATGTCGGCGCCTATCGGGCGCATGTCGATGCGGCTCTGGGCGAGTTGCTGCTTGAGGGCGTCGATGCGTCCCTGGCCGACCTGGTGACGCTGGGGCTGCACCACGAGCAGCAGCACCAGGAGCTGCTGCTGACCGACGCGCTGCACGCGCTGGCGCAGAACCCGCTGGCCTGGCGCGATCGCGGCATCGCCGTGCTGCCCGGCTGGACCCCGCCTGCCGCGGAGCCTGGACCGACGCGCCTGATCGAGCGGCCCGGCGGCCTCGCCCTGGTCGGACATGCCGGCGCCGGGTTCGGGTTCGACAACGAGTATCCCCGGCACCAGCAGATCCTGCAGCCGCACGCGCTCGCCGATCGGCTGGTGCGAAACGTCGAATGGCTCGCCTTCATCGCCGATCGCGGCTACGGGCGGCCGGAACTCTGGATGTCGGACGGATGGGCCGAACGCTGCCAGGAGGGCTGGGGGGCGCCGCTGCACTGGCGTCCGGACGGGCAGGGCGGCTGGCTGCAGGTGACACCGGGCGGCTGCGCGCCGCCGCCGGCGGACGCGCCGGTCACCCATGTGAGCTGGTACGAAGCGGACGCGTATGCGCGCTGGGCCGGGTTGCGCCTGCCGACCGAAGCGGAGCTCGAGGCGGCGCACGCCGACCTGCCGGAGTTCTTCGGCCAGGCTTGGCAATGGACCAGCAGCGCCTATCTTCCGTATCCGCGCTTCAAGGCGGTACCCGGCGCGATCGGCGAGTACAACGGCAAGTTCATGATCAACCAGATGGTGTTGCGCGGCAGTTCCTACGCGACATCTCCCGGCCATGCGCGTGCGAGCTATCGCAACTTCTTTCCCCCCGGCAAACGCTGGCAAGTCACGGGCCTCAGGCTGGCCCAGGACCGGTAGACGCAGGACTGCAGACCCATGGACACATCGAATGTCAGCCTGCGGGATGCTCCCGCGGATCGCGCTCGCGCATCGCGCACGGACGTGGCGGATATCCTTGCCGGGCTGGATGCCTCGCCGAAGACGCTGCCGGCACGGCTGTTCTACGACGAGCCCGGGTGTGCGCTGTTCGCGCAGATCACCACGCTGCCCGAATACTACGTCACCCGTGCCGAGATGGCCGTGCTGGGTGCGCACGGCGCGGAGATCGTCGGCGATATCGCACCCGGCAGCGTGCTGGTCGAGTACGGCGCCAGCGACGAGAACAAGGCGGCGAGACTGCTGGATGCGGCGGCCGGCCGTCTTTCCGGCTACGTGCCGATCGACATCGCCGACTCTGTCTTGCGGGCGCTTCGCGCGCGCATGCGGGAGAGCCATCCGGGCCTGGACGTCGAGCCGGTGGCCGCCGACTTCGTCGCACCCGTGCGCCTGCCGGCCATGGCGGCGGAGCACGCCCGACTGGGCTTCTTTCCCGGCTCGACGATCGGCAATTTCGAGCCGTCGATGGTGGTCTCGTTCCTGCACCAGGCGCGCGCCGACCTGTCGCGTCCGGGCGATACGACACGCTTCATCATCGGCACCGATCTGCGCAAGGACCCGTCGGTCCTGCTGCCCGCCTACGACGATGCGGCCGGCGTGACCGCCGCCTTCAACCGTAATATCCTCAACCATGTCAATACCCTGGCCGACGCGCGTTTCGATCCCGAGCTGTTCGCGCATCGGGTGCTCTGGAACGAGCGCGAAGGTCGCATCGAGATGCACCTGGTCAGCCGGCTGCCGCAGGTGATCCAGATCGCCGGCCGCCGGGTCAGCTTCGCCAGCGGCGAGAGCATCCATACCGAGAGCAGCTACAAGCACACACGGGAGGGCTTCCTGGCTCTCGCCGCTCAGGCCGGCTGGCGCGCCGACGGGTTCTGGACCGATCCCGACGGCCGCTTCGGCATCCATCGTCTTGTCGCCGGCATGGAAGGCCAGGGCGCTGCCCTGGACCCGCTCAAGGCGAAGCCTTGAGAATCCTTTTCATCACAAGAGATACGAGACCAGGAGGGGGATCAGGATGGCGGTGAGCAGGCCGTTCAGGCCGATGCCCAGGGCCGAGAAAGCCGCCGCCAGGGGATCACGCGGCGCAACCTGCGCGGCTGCGACCCCGCTGCCGGCGATGCCGGCGGACAGGCCATGGGCGCGCCAGTCCGTGACCCGCATCGCCCGCAGCAGGGGTTCGCCGATGATGGCAGCGATGATGCCGCCCAGGATGGCGAGTGCCGCCGTCAGGGCGGGAGAGCCGCCGGTCTGCTGGGCGACGGCCATGGCGATCGGCGTGGTGACGCCCTTCGGAGCCATCGACAAGGCCAGCACCGTGCTGCCGCCGAACAGGCGAACCAGCAAAATACCCGCCGCGATCGACGTCACCGACCCGGCGAAGAGTGCGAGGGCCATGCCCGACAGGCTCTTGCGGACATGGCCGATATTGTTCGCCAACGGCACGGCCAGCGCGACCGTGGCAGGCCCGAGCAGGAAATGGATGAACTGCGCACCGCTGAAATAGGTCTCGTAGGATGTGGACGTGGCCGTCACCAGGCTGCCGACGATGAGGATGGCGATGAGGACCGGGTTCGCCCAGGCGCTGCCGCCGCAGGCACGCTGGACGGCGCGGCCGATCAGGTAGGCGCCGAGCGTGGCCGCGAGCCAGAGCAGCGGAGACGGCGCCAGCGCGGTCCAGAGCGTGTGCGTCTTGCCCATCATCGCTGACCCGCGGAGAGCTTGCCGACCGCCTCCATGACGATGCCGGTGACCACCAGGCTCGCCACGGTCGATCCGACCAGACCGACCGTCAGCGGCAGCCAGGCCCCGCGGATCAGCGCCTCCTCGGCGATCACGCCGACGCCCGCCGGGACGAACAGCAATCCCATGTTGCCGATCAGCAGGTTGGCGGTTCGCTCCAGCGACATGTCGGATGCCGCTCGTGGCGCCGGCGCCTGCCGGTTTCGCAGGACCAGTGCCGCGGCAAGGATGAACATGCCGATGACCGGACCGGGCACCGGCAGCCGGAAGACCTGCCGCAATCCTTCCCCCAGCAACTGGCATGCGATCAACACGAAGAAGCCCACGAACGTACCCCGACGGTGCGAGGGAGACATACGCGTCGACACCGCGTCCACGAAGACCCAAGATGACAAGTCATTCTTGCCGGAAAGGGCATCGTGGACTACTTCGCGGCACTTCGTGCCTTCGTCCGCGCGGTCGATCTCGGCACCTTCTCGCGTGCCGCCGCCGAACTGGGCGTGAAGGTCTCGACAGTCTCGCGTCATGTCGGCGCGCTGGAGGCCGATCTCGGCGCAGCACTGCTCAACCGGTCTACGCGACGGCTGCATCCGACCGAGATCGGGGCCTCCCTGCACGCGCGCGCGAGCCAGATCCTGGTCGAGCTGGACGATGCCCGGGATGTGGCGCGTGCCTCGAACCAGCACCCGAACGGCCTGCTGCGTCTCAACGTGCCGAGCGCCTTCGGCCGCCGCCACGTGATGCCGCACATCCCCGCCTTCCTGGCGGCCTATCCGGAAATCAGGATCGACATGGCGCTGCTCGATACGCATGTCGATCTGATCGACACCGGCACGGACCTGGCCGTCCGCATCGGCACCTTGCCGGACTCGTCGTTGATCGCGAAGGCGCTCGCCCCACAGCGCCGGATCCTCGTGGCCAACCCCGAATGGCTGGCGTCATGCCAGGCGCCGGCCGAGCCGCAGGACCTCGCACGCCTGGACTGCGTGTCGCCATCGCAGGTCGCGCGGAACTGGCATTGCAGGCGAGGTCGCGGCGAGGCGGCCGAGACGTTCGCGGTTCAGGTGAGGGGGCGGATCAGTGTCGGCGACCTCGAAGCCATGCGCGGCGCCGCCTTGTCCGGGCTCGGCGTGGCGTTGCTGCCGACCTGGCTGGTGGCCCAGGACGTCCGTGCCGGCCAGCTCGCTCCGGTGCTGCCGGCGTGGGACTGGGCGCTTGCCCCTGGTCCGGAACCGGCGATCTGGACCGTCTATCCGCCGAAGAAGATCGTGGCTCCGAAGGTGCGCGCCTTTCACGCATTCCTGACGCAGCGGATCGGCGCGCCGCCATACTGGGACAGGTCGAACCGCCTCGACGTCCCGATCGAATCTCCCATCAACAGCCTTCGAACGTGACCCGTTAAGGGGGGGGGGGGGGGGGGGGGGGGGGGGGGGGGGGGGGGGGGGGCGGGGGGGCGG
>CAXUCM010000257.1:0-5561 GCA_964249315.1 uncultured Acetobacteraceae bacterium
ATCGCGACGTGTTCTCCACCGGCGAGGCGCACGAGGCGGGCGACGCCTGGCCGCTCCGGCGCTGCCTCGCGGTGCTCGCCGCGGCTACCCTCGCCGCCGCCCTGGAGAGCGACCTGATCTCCGAGGCGCTGACCGAGGCGGCGCGCACGCTGCATCTGTCGACGGGCTTCCTCGGCGTCATCGTGCTGGCGCTGGTCGGCACCATCGCCGACCTGTTCTCGGCGGTGTGGTTCGCGCGCCAGGACCGGATGGGGCTGGTGATGAGCATCTGCATCGGCTCGGCGATCCAGATGGCGCTGGTGGTGGCGCCGCTGCTGGTGCTGCTGTCCTGGCTGATCGGCAGCCCGATGACGCTGGTGTTCAGCAACCCGATCGACCTGTTCGCCATCGCCGGCACCGCCTTCATCGTCAGCGCGATCACCGGCGACGGCGAGACCACCTGGTTCGAGGGCGTGCTGCTGATCGGCGTCTACCTCGTGTTCGCGATCGCCTTCTTCTTTGCTTGAAGTTTCAAGGCCAGGGCTCTGCCCTGGACCCGCTCAAGGCGAAGCCTTGAGAATCCATTTGTTTTCAAAAAGGTTTCTAAAGGCGAGCCTTTGGCGGGGCTTGAGGCAGAGCCCCGACCTTAAGCCGTCTGGTCTTAGGTGAATACCAGCAGGCAGACGCCGAGCGAGTGCAGCGAGAACACGTCGCGGTCGAACAGGACGCGACGGTGATCGGCGATGAAGATCAGGCCGAGCAGCAGCGTCGAGATCGGCAGCATCAGGAAGGCGAACCGTTCCGACCAGGCGCGGAGGATGTCGATGAACTCGCTCGGGCCGGCGGCAGCGCAGAGCATCCGGGCCTGCAGCCAAGCGCCGAGCCGGCCATTCGAGTGAGCCTGCGCGAGCGAGCGCGCCAGCGCCTGATGGTCGACATGCAAGGCCTGGATCTGCTCGGGGCTGCCGGTGGGCGTAACCGTCCGGCGCCGACACGCTGACGCTCAAGCATTGATGTGCTTGTGGTTCCGAGACAGGCGTGTCGACGGCATGGCGCTGCGGCGCCTGCTTGCCATCCTGGAGGCGCCGGCATGATCACGGTGCCGGCGGGCGCGCGCATCTACCTGGCGCTGGGTACAACCGACATGCGCAAGGGCTTCGACGGGCTCGCCCCGCTGGCCCAGGAGGTACTGCGGGCAGACCCGTTCAGCGGCCACCTCCTCATCCTCCGCGGCAAACGAGCTTCGACCGTCAAGATCGTAAGCGGCCGATGGCGACACCTTGAGGGCCAACCGGTGCGTAGAGTTGGGCGAAACCCGTCAAACCACATCCTGGGACCATACAACTAGGCCCCGAAGGGGCGGCGCAAGAGAATTCGCTTATACCCGCCTCTGTCGGAGCAGCGCCTGGCTCCGATGCGGGTCGTTGCCGAACCGGTCTATAGAACCGTGTCCGCCACTTGCGTAGCTCGCGCGGCGGGATCTCATGCTGCTGGCAGTAATCTCGCTGCGAGTCACGCTGCCGCAAGAACGCGTCAACGTGGCCTCGCCAAAACTCGTCTGCTCCAACCCAGAGCTCCCGACCGCAAGTCACCGGCAAGGCAGAACGCGACTGCGGCGTCAGCGTGTCGAGATCGGACGTATACCGGTGAGCTAGGTGTACGCGTTCAGATAGAAGAGGAGCCGAGAGGCACGGTCGCCAACGCCGACGTTGACAGGATCGGTCCAAGGCGGTTCGGCGACATTTTAGTGCGGGCTCGCCGAAGCAGCCGTTCTCACCTCAGGAGCGCCGAGGTGAGGTGCCAAGCGTATCCATACGAAACTCGCATCGAAAAGTGAAGTTAGACTTCACAGGTGGCCTTCATTGTGCGAAACAGGGCTATGAACGGAGTGTCGAAAAACGTCGAGCTGGCGCCTGTCTCCGTCCTCGCCTCGGAAATTCGCGCCCTCGTCGGCAAGCTGAAGCGCAGGCTGCGCGAACAGGCTAACGTCGGGGATCTCGCACCCTCTCAGATCTCCGTCCTGCTCCGGCTGGAACGCGAGGGGCCAGCGACGACGTCGAGTCTCGCTCGGCTCGAGGGAATGCGGCCGCAATCGATGGGAACGCTCATCGCCTCCCTTCAGGCAGCAGGTCTGGTGAGCGGCGCGCCAGATCCGACCGACGGACGCCAAACCCTGCTTTCGCTCACGGACACCTTTCGGAAATGGATCGAGGAAGGGCGTGCGGCCCGCCAGGACTGGCTCACCCGCACCCTCCAGGCGCGGCTTTCCCCGGAGGAACAGAGCAGGCTTGCGGAAGCCATTGAGCTGCTCAAGCGACTCGTCCCCGATTAACCGGTCGTGCGGGACCTACGGCCAGCCGAAACGATACTGAATCTTGAGGGAGCGCTGCGTGACACTGACCATCATCGACCCGAACACCGCCTTGATCATCATCGACTTGCAGAAGGGGATCATCGGCCACCCTACCGTCCATCCGATCGCCGAGGTCATAGATCATGCGCGAGCGCTGGCTGATGCCTTTCGGACGAGAGGGCTGCCGGTGGTGCTCGTCAACGTCACCGGCCGAGCGCCAGGGCGAACGGAACAGCCGCCAGGTCAAACAGGCGCGCGCCCGGATGGATGGACGGATCTCATTGCTGAACTGAATCAGCAACCTGACGACATCCTCGTGACAAAGCGCAGCTGGGGCGCGTTCGCAAACACCGATCTGGACGCCCAGCTCAAAACTCGAGGCGCTACTCAGGTGGTGATCGCTGGCGTATCCACTGGAACCGGCGTCGAGGCGACGGCGCGGCAGGCCTATGAACTGGGCTTCAACGTCACCCTGGCCACCGACGCCATGACCGACGTGCGCCATGAGGCGCATGACCACAGCATCAAGAATGTCTTTCCACGGCTTGGCGAGACTGGCACGAGCAGGGAGATCATTGATTTACTGCCGGCAAGGAGCGGCTAGGATGTCTTGGCTCCTGCTCCTTTCCTACTTCGTCGGCGGTATCTTCCTGACCAACGCAATCCCCCATTTCGTCAGCGGTGTAATAGGACGGCCGTTTCAGAGTCCGTTCGCCAAGCCGCCGGGGCAAGGGCTATCTTCGTCGAGCGTCAACGTGCTCTGGGGCTTTCTCAACATCGCCATCGGCTACGTGCTGGTCTGCCGCGTCGGCGATTTTGGCTTGCGAGACACGAGCGACGTGATCGCGCTTGGATTGGGCGTCCTGCTGGGCGCTCTTCTACTCTCTCGACTGTTCGGTCGCTTGCATGGCGGCAATGCGTCGGAGCGTCGATGACCGTTTCTCTGGGGGATTTCTTTCGATCTCTACGAGGGTTCAATTACCGGGTCTGGGTCGGTGGCGCCTTCGTTTCCAACGTCGGCACCTGGGTGCAGCGCACGGCCCAGGATTGGCTGGTGTTCACCGAGCTTACCCATCACGACGCGTCTGCCGTCGGCCTGGTGATGGCGTTGCAGTTCGGGCCGCAGCTCCTTCTCCTGCCGTGGACAGGTTTCGCCGCCGACCAATTCAACCAACGCAAGCTTCTGATAGCCACGCAAGCCGTGATGGGTGGCCTAGCGTTGGCATTGGGCGTCGTGACCATCTTGGGTGTCGTGCGCCTCTGGCACGTCTACGTTTTCGCCTTGCTGTTCGGCAGCGTGGCTGCTTTCGATGCGCCCGTGCGCCAGACCTTCGTTGCGGAACTGGTCGGAGACGACGATCTGCACAATGCGGTAGCGCTCAATTCAACCTCGTTCAACGCGGCCCGCATGGTTGGCCCGGCTATTTCCGGCGTGCTCATCGCCGCATTCGGAACCGGCTGGGCCTTTCTGATGAACGGTGTCTCTTTCGTGGCTGTACTGATCTCCCTCGCATGCCTCCGCACCTCGGAGCTGCATCCGAATGCCAGGGCTCGCCGCGCCAGAGGGAGCTTCACCGAAGGGCTTCGCTATGTCTGGAACCGGCCAGACCTCAAAGCAATCCTGATCATGTTGTTCCTGATCGGAACGTTTGGCTTGAACTTCCCGATCTTCATCTCGACCATGGCGGTTGGCGTTTTCCATGCGGATGCGCGCGGCTACGGCCTATTGTCGTCGATCATGGCCGTCGGAACAGTGGCGGGCGCGTTGTTGGGCGCTGGCCGTGATAAGCCGCGGTTTAGCTTGCTGCTATCCGGTGCCGGCGCCTTCGGGCTCGGTTGCATCTTGGCGGCACTTGCCCCGACCTACTGGTTCTTCGCCTTTGCGCTCGTCGTGATTGGCGTCGCGACCCTAACTTTCACCAACACGACGAACAGCCTGATGCAGCTGTCGACGCAACCCGCCATGCGGGGACGAGTCATGGCACTGCGCGTCGGTATCGCGCTCGGTGCCACACCGATCGGAGCGCCAATCGTCGGATGGGTGGCCAACCATTTTGGTCCCCGTTTGGCGCTGGGCGTTGGTGCAGTTTCGGGCTTCGCGGCTACCATCGCTGGCATCTACGCCATGACGCAGGAGCGCCACAGGCTCGAGGCATCTACCGCTCGCACCCGTGCGTAGCCCCGCTGAGATGACCATGAGGACGAAGGGAACGGACGGATTGTGTTGAACAAGGCCGCTTGCTGCGGGTCATAAGCCCAAACTCAGTTGTTCCCGAGCACTGCTGGAGACGATGCGATGATGCGAGAGAACGGCCTGCGACCGGCACCAGGTGGCGAAGTGCTTACGATTGGCTCTAGCCTACACAGCCATCAGGCCGCAGATACCTGAAGACTAGCTGTTTGATTCCGCTGTGTGGTGGCACGTATAACCACCATGCTTTAGAGACGAACTATGGGCTAGTTTCTTCATGGAAGCGCCCGTACGATGGAGGCGGTCCGTCGCGCAATACAGTTATGTCAAGGGAGCGCAAGGGCGCTTGCCAGCCGCCACGGTATCAGTTCCACCACCACCCAGAAGTGGCGTAAGCGCGAGACCACGGTCGACGCGCCGATTGTGCCCAAGGCGCCACGCTCGACGTTGCTCTCGCCAGAGCAGGAGGCGGTGACCGTCGCCTTCCGGCACCACACCCTGCTGCCACTCGATGACTGCCTGTACGGTCTGCAGCCGAGCATCCCGCATCTCACCCGATCGTCGCTGCACCGCTGTCTCGAGAGGCACGGCATCAGCCGCTTGCCCGAGCTCACCGGCGATAAGCCAAAGAGGAGACGGTTTGCCGATTATGCAATCGGCTACTTCCACGTGGATGTTGCCAAGGTTCGAGCGGAGGAAGGCAAGCTCTACCTCTTCGTCGCGATCGGCTCGCGCCCTGCCCCAATACCGGTATCCCGACCTTCAGCGATGTCGCTATCACTGGGATCGCACCAACTTTCGTGTCGTAATTAGCGTTTACAGTTTTACTGAGCATCTTGGATGCCTGTAAAGGCCTTTGCAGCTTTCACCTGTCAGTCGCGATCTTCGATATCGATGACCGCCGGGCTCCACTAAAAGGAGCCACCCGATCTAGGCTCAGGACCTGTTAAATCGCTTGCGGGAGCTGATTTCGGCTGTTTCATTGGTGCATCGAGAGGTGCTGTTGTGAGTGATCTGATCTGGTTGTCCAAGGCGCAG
>CAXUCM010000258.1:0-5543 GCA_964249315.1 uncultured Acetobacteraceae bacterium
GGACCCGCTCAAGGCTCGGCCTTGAGAATCCACAAGGATTTCAAAGGCTTCGCCTTTGATGGGGTTCAAGGGGCGAAGCCCCTTGGCTCTTCGCTCTAGTGCTGGCAGGACGTGCCTGCGCTAGCGCCTCGCCGCTCGGCGCCGGCTCGACCAGCGCGCCGACCGAGACGCGCGAGAGGAGCATTTCCAGGGACATCGCCTCGCTCACCCGGCGAGCTCGGCGTCGATCGCGTCGACCAGGATCGGATCGTCGGGCGTCATGTCGGGCGCGAACCGTGCCACCACCCCGCCGCGGCGGGAGATCAGGAACTTCTCGAAGTTCCAAAGGACCTCGCCCGGTGCCGGATCGACGCCGCGGCTGGCCAACCGGGCCCGGAACCCGCTATCCGGCCTGGACCGGGCCTGCGGGATCGCGTCGGTCAGCGCCGCGTAGAGCGGGTGGCGGCCCGGGCCGTTCACCTCGATCTTGGCGCATAGCGGGAAGTCGACGCCGTATGTGCCCTGGCAGAAGCTGGCGATCTCGGCCTCGGTGCCGGGCTCCTGTCCCTTGAACTGGTTGCAGGGAAAGCCGAGCACGGTAAAGCCGCGCGCCCGCCTGCTGCCGTGGAGCGCCACCAGCGCCTCGTATTGCGGGGTCAGTCCGCATTTCGAGGCCACGTTCACGACCAGGACCACCTGGCCGTCATAGGCAGCCAGGCTGGTCCGGGCGCCGTCGATGCCACGCAGCTCGATCTCCTGGATCGCCGTCATCACGGATGCACTCCCTCGTTTGGCCGGACACTGGCGCGAGGTGCGGCAACCGGCAAGGGCCGCGCACGGTGGCTTCCGGCATCGGCTTCCTGTAGAGATTGGCGGTCATGGACACCGTTGCCGTATCCGGGACCGCCGTGCCCAATCCCGCCGACCCGCGTCGCGCAGAGATCCGGCGTGCGACCGCGGAGACCGCGATCACGCTGGCACTCGACCTCGACGGCACCGGCCGGACCCGGATCGAGAGCGGCATCGGCTTCCTCGACCACATGCTGACGGCACTCGGCCGGCACGCGCTGTTCGATCTCGACATCGCCGCGAAAGGCGACCTGCAGGTCGACTTCCATCACACCACCGAGGATATCGGCATCGTGCTCGGCCAGGCGCTGAACCGGGCGGTCGGCGACAAGCGCGGCATCCGTCGCTACGGCCAGGCGCTGGTGCCGATGGACGAGGCGCTGTGCGAGGCGGCGATCGACATCTCCGGCCGATCCTTCCTGGTCTGGGATGTCCGCTTCACCCGCGACAAGATCGGCGAGATGGACACCGAGCTGTTCGAGGAGTTCTTCCGCGGCTTCTCCTCGAACGCCGGCCTGTCGCTGCACGTCACCCGGCGCGCCGGTCACAACAACCACCACATCGCCGAGGCCTGCTTCAAGGCGGTCGCCCGCGCGCTGCGCGAGGCCTGCGCGCTCGACCCGCGCACCCACGGGGTGGTCCCCTCCACCAAGGGGGTATTGTGAGGCTTTACCGCCCATACCTGCATCCGCGCGATGCGGAGCGGGCGGATCGGCCACCGGTGCTGGTCAAGGAAGGCTTCTCCTGGCCCTGCCTGATCCTCGGCTGGGTCGGTCTGCTGCTGCAGGGCAGCTGGATCACCGGCCTGCTCGCGGGCGGATCAGGCCTCGCGCTCGCCGCCCTGCTGCGGCCCGTCGGCGCCGGCTGGATCGTGCTGGTCGTCCTGCACGTGCTGCTCGCCTGGTTCGGGAACGATCTGCGCGGCTGGGAGCTGCGCCTGCGCGGGCTGCTTCCCGGGCCGCTGGTCGGCGGACGCGGCGCCGAGGACGCGCTGCTGCGCCTGCTCGACCGGCGGCCGGAGCTGTTCGGGGCGGCGGCCTGATGCGGGTCTGCGGCGGCGATTATGCCGGCGGCAACCTCGCCGCCGCAGCACGCGCGCTCGCCGAGGCGGCCCGGCTGGCCGACATCGCGGTCGACGTCGCCATCACCGCCGATCCCGGGATGCTGCGCCGCGCCGAGCGCATCGTGCTGCCCGGACAGGGCGCCTTCGCCGACTGCGCAAGCGGCGTCTCGCTCGTGCCCGGGCTGCGCGCGGCGATCGAGGACAGCGTCGACGCGGGCACGCCGTTCCTGGGCATCTGCGTGGGCATGCAGCTGATGGCCGAACGCGGCCTCGAACATGGCGAGACGGCGGGGTTCGGCTGGATCCGCGGCGAGATCGCGCCGATGCAGGCGGATGGCCTGCGCCTGCCGCAGATGGGCTGGAACGAGCTGCTGTTCACCGTCGGCGGCCATCGGCTGACCGAGGGGCTGGCGCCCGGTGACCACGGCTACTTCGTGCACTCCTACGCGCTGCGCGGCTACGACCCGGCCGATCTGGTGGCACGATGCGACTATGGCGGGGCGATCCCGGCGCTGGTGGCGCGCGGCAATCGCGCCGGCACGCAGTTCCACGTCGAGAAGAGCCAGGCGGTCGGCCTGCGCATCCTCGGCAACTTCCTGCGCTGGACGCCCTGAGCATGGATCCCGCCGGCGTTCGCGCCAAGCCGGTCCTGCTCGCAGAGCGGGTCACCCGCCTCGATGACGACGACATGCAGGCGCTGTGCGAGGCGACCAGTGCGGCGATCCTCGACGGCGGCGGCTTCGGCTGGGTCACCTCGCCCGGGCGGCAGGTGCTGGAGCGCTACTTTCGCGGCCTGATGATGGTGCCGGAGCGCTCGCTGTTCATCGGCCGGCTCGACGGCACCATCGTCGCCGCCACCCAGATGGTCCGGCCGCCGCGCAACAACGAGGCGCAGGCGATGTGCGCGACGCTGATGCACAGCTACGTCGCCCCCTATGCGCGCGGCCACGGCCTTGCCCGCATGCTGACCCAGGCGGTGGCCGAAAGCGCGCGGGCGTTGGGCTACCAGGTGCTCAACCTCGACGTGCGCGAGACCCAGGAGGCGGCGATCCGGTTGTACGAGAGCATGGGCTTCCAGCATTGGGGCACCCACCCGCATTATGCCCGCGTCGGCGGACGCACGGTGCGCGGCTTCTTCTACACCAAGAAGCTGCAGGATGGCGGCAAGCTGGATGGCTGAGCCGGTCGCGACCGGCGCCGTCGGTCTGACGATCTACCCGGCGATCGACCTCAAGGACGGCGCCTGCGTGCGCCTGCGCCGCGGCGAGATGGGCACCGCCACGATCTATTCCGAGGATCCGGCGGCCCAGGCGCGCGCCTGGGTCGAGGCCGGGTTCGCCTGGCTGCACGTGGTCGACCTGAACGGCGCCTTCTCCGGACGTTCCGAGAACGAGGCGGCGGTGCGGGCGATACTGGCCGCGACCGACCTGCCGGTGCAGCTCGGCGGCGGCCTGCGCGACCTGGACGGCATCGCGCGCTGGCTCGAGGCGGGAGTGGCGCGGGTCATCCTCGGCAGCGTCGCGGTCAAGCAGCCGGCGCTGGTGCGCGAGGCCTGCCGCCGCTTCCCCGGGCGCGTCGCCGTCGGCATCGATGCGCGCGCCGGCCGCGTCGCCATCGAGGGCTGGGCCGAGACCTCCGACCTGGACGCGGTGACCCTGGCGCGTCGCGTCGAGCAGGCCGGCGCCTGCGCCATCGTGTTCACAGAGATCGAGCGCGACGGCATGCTGTCCGGCCTCGATCTCGCCCAGACCGTGCAGCTCGCGGACGCCGTCCGCGTGCCGGTGATCGCCAGCGGCGGGGTCGGCGAGCTGGCCCACCTGCACGCGCTTCGCGCCGCTTCCGTATCGCGACCCGGCGGCGGCGGCATCGAGGGCGTGATCGTCGGCCGTGCGCTGTATGACGGCCGTATCGACCCGCGCGCGGCGATGGCGGCGGTGCGGGCATGCTGAAGCTCCGGATCATCCCCTGCCTCGACGTCAAGGACGGCCGGGTGGTCAAGGGCGTCAACTTCGTCTCGCTGCGCGACGCCGGCGACCCGGTCGAGCAGGCCGCGATCTACGACGAGGCCGGCGCCGACGAGCTGACCTTCCTCGACATCACCGCCAGCCACGAACAGCGCGACACCCTGCTCGACATGGTCGGCCGCACCGCCGCACGGATCTTCCTGCCGTTCACCGTCGGCGGCGGCGTGCGCTCGCCCGAGGACATGCGCCGGCTGCTGCTGGCCGGCGCGGACAAGTGCGCGATCAACTCCGCCGCGGTGGCGCGACCCGCCCTGGTCGGCGAGGCGGCGCGCAAGTTCGGCAGCCAGTGCGTGGTGGTGGCGGTGGACGCGCGCGCCGACGGGCATGGCGGCTGGGAGGTGCATACCCATGGCGGCCGCACGCCGACCGGACGCGACGCGGTGGCGTGGTGCCGCGAGGTCGAAGCGCTCGGCGCCGGCGAGATCCTGCTGACCTCGATGGACCGCGACGGCACCCGCGAGGGCTTCGACCTGGCGCTGCTGCGCGCCGTCTGCGGCGCCGTGCGGCTGCCGGTGGTGGCATCGGGCGGCGTCGGCGAGCTCGCCCATTTCGCGCAGGGAGCGCGCGCGGGGGCATCGGGATTGCTGGCGGCGAGCGTGTTCCATTTCGGCACGTTCAGCGTCGCCGCGGTGAAGCGGTCGCTGCACGCGGCCGGCCTGCCGGTGCGGCTGCAGCGCGGCATGGCGCGGTGAGCAAGCAGCCCAAGCGCAAGGCGGCGACGCGCAAGGCGGTCCGCGCGCTGGTCGGCAAGCGGCGCGGCGCGGCGCCTCCCTCGCCCGAGCTGCAGGACGGCGCCACCGCCGCCGTGCTGGACCGGCTGTTCGACACCGTCACCGCCCGGCGCGACGCCGATCCCAATCTCAGCCACTCGGCCCGCCTGCTGTCGCGCGGCCGGCTCAAGGTCGCGCAGAAATTCGGCGAGGAGGCGGTCGAGTGCCTGATCGAGGCGGTTGCCGGCAACAGCGACAAGCTGGTCGGCGAGAGCGCGGACATGCTCTATCATCTGATCGTCCTGTGGGTGGATGCCGGATTGCATCCGGCCGCGATCTGGAGCGAGCTGCATCGCCGGCAGGGCATCAGCGGCATCGCCGAGAAAGCGTCGCGAGGCGCGCCGGCGCCAACAAGAGCGCCATGAAGGGAGAACGCCATGAGCGGCAACGAGACCAGCGGCTACGATCACGACAACATCTTCGCACGCATCCTGCGCGGCGAGATCCCGTGCGCGAAGGTCTTCGAGGATGAGCACGTGCTCGCCTTCAACGACATCGCGCCGCAGGCGCCGGTGCACGTGCTGGTGATCCCGCGCGGCGCCTACGTGTCGTTCGCGGACTTCGTCCGGCGTGCCTCGGGCGACGAGGTCACCGCGTTCTTCCGTGCCGCCGGCCTGGTGGCAAGCCAGCTCGGCCTCGACGAGCCCGGCTACCGGCTGCTGAGCAATGTCGGCGACGACGCGCACCAGCAGGTGGCGCATTTCCACCTGCATCTGTTCGGCGGCCGCAAGCTGGGTCCGATGCTGACGCCCGGGTAGAGTTTTCAAGGCCAGGGCTCTGCCCATCGAGCCGCGAAGCGGATCGATGGGGGCGGAGAGGCTGTGAAGCAATCCTGTCTGGGTGTGTGTGAGACAGTTG
>CAXUCM010000259.1:0-5464 GCA_964249315.1 uncultured Acetobacteraceae bacterium
GGCATTGCCGTTGGACACGATCTCGGTGCCGCCAGACAGCACCGTCGACGAGGTGACGACGCCGCCGGCGGAGACGATCTCCACGCCACCGCTGGAGACGGTCGTGGCGCTGGCCACGCCGCCCGAGCTGACGACGAGGCTGCCGCCGGCACGGACCGTCGACGCACTGTCGACGCCGCCGGAGAGAACGCTCTCCGTGCCGCCGCTGAGAAAGAAGACGGAGGTCGTGCCGGCGTTCCTGAGGAAACCGCTGGTCAGGACCGTCGATCCGCTGGCGATACCGCCGGCGGCGACCGTGAAGACCCCGGCGCTGACCAACTCGCCGATCGCCGTGCCGCCGGCGTTGACGTTCGTGGTGGCGCCGGCGACGTTGGAGGCGCCGATCGCGGTGCCGCCGGAGTAGATGTTGAACGAGAAGCTGTTGGTGCCGCCGCTGAGCACGCCGCCGCTGGAGACGTTGAGGGTCCCGCCGGTGCTGGTCACGGTGCCGAAGGCGGTACCGCCGGAATTGACGATCTCTAGGCCGCCGTTGGAGACGGTCACGGCGCTGGTGACGCCGCCATTGTCCAGCAGCGTGCCGCCGGCGGAGACGGTGCCGGGGATGAACGTGCCGCCGGACAGCACGGTGGCGACGCCGCCGCTGGCGACCGTGTCGTTGGCGTCGGTGCCCCCCGAGAACACCGTGTCGATGCCGAAGAAGGTGCCGCCGCTGTCGATGCCGCCGGCAGACACGCTCGCGATGCCGCCGGTCCGCTCGATCGTGCCGAGCGCCAAGCCGCCGAGACGACCCGCCCCGCCGCCGTTGATGAAGGTGCCGCCGGCACTCACGACGGTGCCGACGGCAGTGCCTCCCGTCGCGAACCCGGCGTTCATGAAGACAATGCCGCCGGCCAACGCGGTCGATCCGCTGACGACGCCGCCGCTGTCGAGCAGCGTGCCGCCGGAGGAGACCAGACTGTTGAGTGCGGAACCGCCGGCTAGCACGCCGTAGGCGATGCCAGGCAGGATCGTGCTGCCGGACAGGACGCCGCCGCTTCCGGCGATGACGGTGCTGCCGCTCAAGAGCCCGGGCGTTCCGGCATAGGTCGAGCCGCTCTGGATGATGAAGGTTCCCACGCCGGTCGTGTTCTGCGTGGACGCGGCAGCCCCGGTTCTCACCAGCGTTCCGCCGCTCAGGACCGCGTTGACGGTGGTGCCGCTGTCGACGAGCGTCGCGCCGGAGGAGACGGTGACGGCGTAGGCGCTGCCGCCGGACGCAATGATCACGGAGGCGGCGTTCGTCTCGGTGCCGCCCGAAAGCAGGCCGCCACGACTGACCGTCGTCGTGCCGGCGAGGCCGCCCCCGGGCGACACCGTCATCGTACCGCCGCTCGCGACCGTGTCGGTGCTGGCGACGCCGCCGGCGGCGACGGCGATCGTACCGCCCAAGGCGGCAGAGCCGTTGCTGAACGTGCCACCGGAGAGAACGTTGATCCTGGCGCCGCTGACGGCGGTCAGGGCTGCGGCGCCCCCCGCGTTGAGCGCGTTTCCGACGTTGAGCGTGCCGCTCCCCAGGAGCGTCGTGCTGTTCTGGACTGCACCGCTGAGGAGGGTGAGCGTGCCTCCGCCGGAGACGATGGTATTGACAACCACGCCCGTGGCGCTGGCGGTCACCTGGCCGCCGTTGGAGATGGTGCTGCTATCCGCGGTCCCTCCCGGCGCTATGTTGAAGACGCCGCCGTTCCTGACCGTCGTGACGATGGCGCCCGCGCCAGAGAGGACCGTCTCCGTGCCGGCGCTCAGCACGGTTCCTATGGCCTCGCCGGCGTCGAGGAGGGTGCCGCCCGCGTAGACCGTCGAGGAGTCGTTTTCGCCGTTCGAGAGGACGCGGAGAACGCCACCGCTGCTGACGATGATCGACGCGGCGGTCCCGCCCGCGGCGATGCTTACCGTGCCGCCATCGCTCACGGTCCCGCCGGACTGTGTGCTTCCGCCGGAAAAGATGATCTCGCTGCCACCGCTGCCGACCCGGATCGCGAAGGCGGCGCCACCGGAGAAGACTTCCAGATGGTTGCCGCTGACGAGGGGGTTGTCGGCGCCGAGGGTGCCCCCGCTCGCGATCTCGATCAGGCTGCTGATGATGTGAGCCGGGATCGCGGCCGAACCGCCGGCGCTGATGATGTAGGTGCCGGTGCCGGACGTGGTGGTCGTGGTCGCACCGCTCTGGACGACCTCCGTGCCGCCGCTCAGGGCGGTGTTCGACAGAACGCCGTAATCGTAGACGACGGCGCCGCTGCTCACCGTCGTGTCGATCGCCGTGCCGCCGGCGCGGACGGTGAGCGTGTCGCCGGATTTCAGGGTCTGACCGGTCAGAACGGAGCCGCCGCCAACTACGTAGTTCGTCATTCTGGCTGTCCTCGACTAGATGGAAGCTTGAGTCCGCACGCCGACGGCGCGGCATGCGGCTTTGACCTGTTCGGCGGTGATGGAGCGGGTGCACTCGAAGGCGCGCTCGGTGCCCTTGTGGCGTGGGCACCAGAGGAAGTCGTTATGGTCGAAACGATGTCGCACGTCGTTCCAGCAGGAGTTGCAGACGTGCCAGTTCACCACCCTGCCGGGCGTGGCGAACTCGTTGTTCGGATGCGTGAAGCCGGAGATCATCACCACCGGGCAGCGCACCGCCCAGGCGAGCCAGGCGAGGCCGGAGGAGACGCCGATGAAGGCGCTCGCGTGGCGCATCCAGCGCGCGCGCTCGGCCAGCGGGCGGTCCCCGGTCTCGTCCTCGGCGCCGTGCGGGATGTGGGTGTGGGCGAGCCCCGCGCCGTGCACGCGCTCGCGGTCGATGCAGACCACCCGGTAGCCCTGCGCCTTGAGCCAGGTCACGAGCTCGTGCCAGCCGTGCGGGTTGACCCACTTCTTGGCGTGCGTGCTGGCCTGCACGGCGATGCACACGTAGGGCTCGTCGATCGGCCGGCTCTCGTCCGGCAGGATCAGGGTCGGCGGCGCCTCGGTCGGGTCGACGCCCAGGATGTAGCCGGCGGTGCGATGCAGCCCGACATGGCGGAAGTCGGTCGGCTGCCACTCGCAGGCGGCGTCGTCGAAGAACAGGCCGATATTGTAGGTGGCGTAGTAGCGCGACGCGTCGACCTGCTCGTGGGTGATCAGGGTGACGTCCGGATAAGCGGCCGCGAACACCGGGATCAGGCGCTCGGCCAGGGCGACCGTCAGCCGGCAGCCATGCACCTGCTGGAAGCGCACCGCGTAGGGGAACCAGCCCATGCTGTCGCCGAGCGTGCCGACCGGCAGGGTGACCAGCACCTCGCGGCCGCGCGCGTCATAGTCGTGCCGGAAGACGATGGTGCCGGCGCCGTCCCAGACCTCCAGCCCGAAGCGCACGAAGTAGCGCTTGCTGCTCTGGATCGCGACACCGCCGCGAGCGACCTCGAACAGCACGTTGCCGGTGTCCGCGTCGCGCAGCCGCGCCCGGTAGTCGCCCTCGGGCAGGCTGAGGCGGGCACCAAAATTGAAGTCGTAGCGGATGCCGTGCGGCCCGACCTGGGTGAACTCCGACGCAGCAGGCGGAAACGCCGGGCGCGGTCCGACGCCGGAAGGGCGCGACGCCGCAGGTGCCGGCGACGCGACGTCCGCGGGCACAGCCGGACCCGGACCCGGACCCGAAAGCCCGGGCATCAGCGCCCGCTCGGACGCAGCCGTTTCCACCGTTTCAAAAAGGACGACCTGATCCATTTAATGACGAATACTTGCCGTTATCGTTACGAGCATGATCAAGTTAACAATCTGCAAACAATCTGTCGAGGATGTTTCTTCCAAACTTGAGGTCTAAACTTGAACGGAATGAATTGGGAGCCTGTTCATCTTCATGAACGACAAGGGCGCCGAACGTCATAGCCATCGTGTCCGGAGGTTGCGTCCAGCAGTCCCGTCGAACAGGCGACCTGCGGGCCGTCGGCCGCCGGCGCAAGCAGACATACGGGCAGGTGCACTATGTGCACATGTGCGCCTTGTGCTACGCAGAGGCCATGTCCGCGTCCCGGTCTGCCCGTCCGGCCTTTCTGTCCGTGCGGGTACCTGAAGTCACACGCAACCGGCTGAAGGCTGCCGCCGCTGCACGAGGCGAGACGGTCCAGACTCTCGTCGAGAGTCTGGTCGAACGCTTTCTGGTTGAGGAAGATCGCAAGCCGCCCACCCTTGGACCGGTGCTAAGTAGATTGCGAACGCATGCGGCGGCGCTCAAGGAGCATGGCATCACCGGACTTTGGGTATTCGGCTCGGTGGTACGCGGCGAGGCGCGCGCAGACAGCGACATCGATCTATTTGCCGATTTCGATTCCGGGGCCCGTCTCTCTCTCGTGGGTTTGGTATCGCTTCGTGCCGAACTGTCCGAGCTGCTGGGATCGTCGGCTGATCTCGTCGAACGGAGCTCCTTGCGCCTGGCAGTGCGAGACGCTGCCGAGCGAGAGGCCGTGCGTGTGCTATGACGCAAAGGAGCGTGCGTGAGCGGCTCGAAGACATCCACGCAGCGGCAACTGATGCCCTGGACTTCTGTGCCGGCTTGGATGAGGCCGCCTTCATCGCGATGCCGGCAGCCGATCGGCGCACCTATCGCGCTCAAGAACGTGCTGTCAGAGATCGGCGAGGCCGTGAAGCTGCTGCCGCCCGAACTGCTCAGGCGGCATCCTGAAGTGGATTGGCGCGGCTGGGCCGGACTGCGCGACGTCATCTCGCACCAGTACTTCAGTCTGGAGCTGCCACGCCTGCGTCCGACCATCATCGATGAACTTCCGGTGCTGTTGCGGGCCGTCGTGCGCGAGCTTTCAACGTGACACGCGACCCGATGATGAGAAGCGGCTCGAAGATCGACCGCGGGCCCTGACGGCGGCCCGAGGTCGATCAGGACGAACCCGTGCCTGCGTGTCAGGCGACGATCGTGTGCCGCGACGACCTGTCTGCCTCCTCGACCAGGTAGGAACCGCCGGCGACCAGCTGGATCTCGAGCAGGCTGACCTCGCCGGGGCGCATCGCCGATGCCAGCGACAGTTCCGCCTCCCCCGTGGTCCAGCGCGTCCCGCTCGCCTCCGGCACCGCCCAGCCCGGCGCCTCGGCCGACAGGTGCGCGTCGAGCACGGTCCGTTGGCGGCGGTGCCACAGCACCACCTCCCCCACCAGCACGCCCAGGGTGCGGCGGTCGTCCACGAATGGGCCCACCGTCACAGAGGGCCGGAAGGTCCGCGACACCAGCCGCACCGCCTCGACCCCGGCCGGCAGCAGGAAGGTATGCCGTCCGGAGACGTCGCGGTACGCCGGCCAGATCACCAGGCCGGTCTCGGTCACCACGTGCAGTTCCGGCTCTTTGGTCAGCCTGTGCGGCGGCGCGTCGGCGGGCAGACCCAGCGCATCCGCCCGCCGGCTCAGCGCCTGCCAGACCGGCTCGACGCTGGCCCGGTCCACCGTGAGCGGGGCCGCG
>CAXUCM010000260.1:0-5446 GCA_964249315.1 uncultured Acetobacteraceae bacterium
TGGATTCTCAAGGCTGAGCCTTGAGCGGGTCCAGGGCGGAGCCCTGGCCTTGATGCTCCGCGGTTTCGGCCGGCCGCACCAGCAGGTGCTGCTTGCGTCCGATCGACAGCTTGATCGCGCCGCCGCGGTAGTCGTCGGACGTGACCATGCGCAGCTCGTCGACCGGCGCGTCGTTCAGGCGCAGGCCGCCGTCGCGGGCGAGACGGCGCGCCTCGCCGACGCTGCCGACCATGCCCATCCGCGCGGCGAGCCGGCAGACGGAGAGCGTCACCAGCTCGGCCGAGCCGATGACCCGGGACGGCAGCGCCTCGCCGACACCGCCGCCGCCTTCGAACAGCGCGCGCGCGGTCTTGGCGGCGGCTTCGGCCTGGGCGCGGCCGTGGCAGATCGCCGTCGCCTCGGTGGCGAGGATCTTCTTGGCGTCGTTGATCGCGGCCCCGGTCAGGGCGCCGAGGCGGTCGCATTCGTCGATCTCGAGCTCTGTGAACAGGCGCAGGAAGCGGCCGACATCGGCATCCTCGGTGTTGCGCCAGAACTGCCAGTAGTCGAACACCGGCAACCGCTCGGCGGACAGCCAGACCGCGCCGGCGGCGGTCTTGCCCATCTTGGCGCCCGACGCGGTGGTCAGCAGCGGCGTGGTCAGGCCGAACACCTGCTTCTGATCGGTGCGACGCACCAGCTCGACGCCGGAGACGATGTTGCCCCACTGGTCGGAGCCGCCGAGCTGCAGGGTCACGCCGTGGCGGCGGCCGAGCTCGCGGAAGTCGTAGCTCTGCAGGATCGAGTAGTTGAACTCCAGGAAGGTCAGTCCCTGTTCGCGCTCCAGGCGCTGGCGCACGGAGTCGAAGCCGAGCATGCGGCTGACGCTGAAATGCACGCCGACCTCGCGCAGCAGCTCGATGTAGCCGAGCGCGTCGAGCCACTCCGCGTTGTCGGCCAGGATCGCGTCCGCGGCGCCGTCGCCGAAGCGCAGCATGGCCTGCAGGGTGCGTCGGACGCCCTCCCGATGGGCCTCGATGCGGGCATCGTCGAGCAGCACCCGCGCCTCCTCGCGAAAGGACGGGTCGCCGATCCGGGTGGTGCCGCTGCCGAGCAGGGCGACCGGACGATGCCCGTGCTTCTGCAGCAGCCGCAGCAGCATCAGCGGGATCATGTGGCCGACATGCAGGCTGTCCGCGGTCAGGTCGAAGCCGGCATAGGCGCTCACCGTGCCCGCCATCAGGACGGCATCGAGGGCGGCAGTGTCGGTGCACTGGAAGACGAAGCCGCGGGCTTCGGCTTCCTGCAGGAACGGGCTGTCTGACATGGCGGGAGATGGGCATCGCCGCCGCGCGCGGTCAAGCGCGCGGCGATCGGATGGGAGTGTCAGTCGGCGGCGAGCGCCATCGTCTTGCGGGCGATGATCTTGCCGACATAGTCGTCGATCGCCTCGCCGACATGGTCGGCATGGTTGGCGAAGACGTGGTCGGCGCCGGCATAGACGCGGTAGTCGACCTGCACGCCTTTCTGCGTGTTCAGCTTGTCGACGAGCTTGCGCACCGCGGGCTCGGGCACCAGCTCGTCGGCATCGCCGTGCAGCAGCAGGCCGCCGCAGGGACAGGGAGCGAGGAAGCCGAAATCGTAGTGGTTGGCCGGGGCTGCCACGCTGATCCAGCCGGAGATCTCCGGACGCCGCATCAGCAGCTGCATGCCGACGAACGCACCGAAGGAATAGCCGGAAATCCACAGGCCGCCCGAATTCGGGTTGACCATCTGCATCCAGTCGAGGGCGGCGGCGGCATCGCTGATCTCGCCGATCCCGCCATCGTAACGACCCTGCGAACGTCCGACGCCGCGGAAGTTGAAACGCATGACCGAGAAGCCGAGCCGCTCGAAGGCGCGATACATCGCGTAGGTGATGCGGTTGTTCATCGTCCCGCCATGCAGCGGGTGCGGGTGCAGGATCAGGGCAAGAGGCGCGTTCGCCTCGCCGGAATGATGATAGCGTCCTTCAAGGCGGCCGTCTGGACCGGCGAACATGACCTCAGGCATCGTATCCCGCTTTTTTTTCGCTGTGCCCCGCGGCATGGACATCAGCTCTGTTACAACACATGCATGAGCGCTCGGCGATGCCCCGCCAAGCGACCGTATTCAGATCTCGAACATGCAACGACGCCGCCCGGAGTGCTGCGCGTGGGCGCGCCATCCGAGTTGATGATGAATATGGCGCACGGGCCACCACTTTCAAAATGCTCGATACTCAGGCGTGCAATGCACGGGCGGAAGGCGTCGAGGCTCCCGGGTTCGACAAGCGTGCGACGTCATGCAGGCGGCCTTCATAATGCGACCGGGCAGACCCAGATGCTGGTTCTGGAAAGCTCATCCGCATCTCTATAACCGTGACACGCGCTGATTTACAATAAATTCAAGGTTGCAACCAAACCATCGTGGCACAAATCCAGACACGGGATCGTGAGCACGCTGCAACGCTTTATCGCAATGCTGTTCGAACGACGAGGCAGATCGCTTTATGGCGCGATTTTCTGACAAAATGTTTAGGTGTCTCGACGCGAACGCCAGCGAACCCTTGCGTCCCGCGGCGAAGCTGGCGATGCAGGAGGCGGCCGAGCTGGACGGCAATCCGTCCTCGCCGCACCGCGCCGGACGCGCGGCGCGCGCCTGTCTCGAGGCTGCGCGCGAGCAGCTTGCCGGCCTGTTCGGCGCGGAACCCGGCGAGCTGGTCTTCACCTCCGGCGGCACCGAGGCCAACGCGCTGGCGATCCAGTCGGCCGCGCGGCCGGTGCTGGCCGGCGCCACCGAACATGCGTGCGTGCTGGCTTCCCTGGCGCCGACGGCGCGGCTGATCGCGGTGGATGCGTCGGGCCGCGTCCGGCTCGACGAGCTCGAGCGCAGGCTGGCCGAGACCGGCCCGGCCCTGGTCTGCCTGATGCTGGCCAATAACGAGACCGGCGTGCTGCATCCGATCGAGCAGGCCGCAGCCTCGTGCCGTCGGCACGGTGCCTGGCTGCACGTCGATGCGGTGCAGGCGGCAGGTCGCCTGCGGCTGGACCTCGCAGCCCTCGGCGCCGACAGCGTCGCGATCTCCGCGCACAAGCTCGGCGGCCCGAAAGGCGCCGGGGCGCTGCTGCTGGCAGGCGGCCGTCGCGGCCGGCTCGCGCCGATGATCGCCGGCGGCGGCCAGGAAAGCGGCCGTCGCGGCGGCACGCCGGCGCTGCCCGCGATCGCCGGCTTCGCCCGGGCAGCCGCCGATGCGCTCGCCGATCTCGACGAACGCGACGCGCTGCATCGCCGCCTGCGCGACGCGATCGAGCAGGCGGCGATGCCGCTCGGAGCCATTCCCTGCGGCGCCGGCGCACCGCGTCTGGCCAACACGAGCTGCCTGGCATTGCCGGGGCGCCGGTCGGAGGCGCAACTGATCGCGCTCGACCTCGCCGGCTACGGCGTCTCCGCCGGCAGCGCCTGTTCCTCCGGCAAGGTGGCCCGCTCGCACGTGCTCGAGGCGATGGGCCTGGACGCGCTCGCCGGCGAGGCGATCCGGGTGTCGCTGCCCTGGAACGTGGCACCCGCCGCCGTCGAAGGCTTCATTGCCGCCTACCGGGCGATGGTCGCGCGCGCGCGCACGGCGGCATGATCTATCTCGACAACCAGGCCAGCACTGCCTGCGACCCGCGCGTGCTGGCGGCGATGCTGCCGCTGTTCGCCGCGGCATACGGCAACGCGCACAGCGTCGAGCACGCGATGGGTCGCGCGGCCGAGGCGGAGACCGTGCGCGCCCGCGAAGCGGTCGCGGGCCTGCTGGGTGCCGATACGCGCGAGATCGTCTTCACCTCCGGGGCGACCGAGGCCAACAACCTGGCGATCAAGGGCGCGGCCCGGCAGGCGCTGCGCGCCGGCGATCCGCGCCGACGGCTGATCACCCTGGCGACGGAGCATCCCTGCGTGCTGCAGAGTGTGCAGGACCTCGCCGACGAGGGCTTCGAGCCGGTGATCCTGCCGGTGCAGGTCGATGGCCGGCTCGAGCTCGCGCGGCTGGAGGCGGCGCTGCAGGTGCCGACCCTGCTGGTCAGCGTGATGGCGGTGAACAACGAGACCGGCGTGATCCAGGACCTCGCCGGTTGCGCCGAGCGGGCGCACCGGGCCGGCGCGCTGTTCCATTCCGACCTGGCGCAGGCGGCCGGCAAGATCGCGCTCGACGCCGCCGCGATCGGGCTCGATCTCGCCTCGCTCAGCGCGCACAAGCTGTACGGTCCGAAGGGGATCGGCGCGCTCTACGTACGCCGTCGCCCACGCGTGCGACTGGCACCGCTCTTCTCGGGCGGCGGCCAGGAGCGCGGCCTGCGCTCGGGCACGCTGCCGGTGCCGCTGGTCGCAGGCTTCGGCGTGGCCTGCCGCATCGCCGCCGCCGAGCAGCCGGCGGAGATGCAGCGCCTGACCGCGTCGCGCGACCGCCTGCTGCAGCGCCTGCTGCACGAGATCCCCGGCCTGCAGGTCAACGGCAGCATGCGCCACCGCGCCGCCGGCAACCTCAACCTGCGTTTCCCGCGCCGCCCGGCCGCCGAGATCATCGCCCGCGCTCCCGAGCTCTGCCTGTCGACCGGCTCGGCCTGCGCCTCGGCGGAGATCGAGCCCTCCGCGGTGCTGCGCGCGATGGGGCTGAGCCGGGACGAGGCGGCGCGGAGCTTGCGCCTGGCAATCGGACGCTTTACGTCACCGGCCGAACTGGATCAGGCCGCGCGGATCCTGTCGCGCGCGCATGGTTCCGCCACCCCGTCGTTCGAGCCCCTCGCCATGGCCGACCCATGCCCACGATGAGCTTCCTGGAGCGCGACGGCACCCTGCGCGAGGTCGACGCCCCGCTCGGCCTGTCCGTGCTGGAGATCGCGCACCGGCACGGCATCGACCTCGAGGGCGCCTGCGAGGGCTCGCTCGCCTGCGCGACCTGTCACGTCGTGGTCGATCCGGCCTGGTCGGCGAAGCTGCAGGCGCCGACCGAGGACGAGGAGGACATGCTCGACCTCGCCTTCGCCCTGGAGAAGACCTCCCGCCTGGGCTGCCAGATCGTCATGACCGAGGCGCTCGACGGCCTCGTCGTGCGCCTGCCGCGCACCGGCTGAGGCCGTGCGCATCCTGGTCGCGATGTCGGGCGGCGTGGACAGCGCGGTCGTCGCCGCCCTGCTCGTCGAGCAGGGCCACGAGGTGATCGGCGCCACGCTGCAGCTCTACGACCAGCGCGGCACGGACGCCAGGCGCGGCGCCTGCTGCGCCGGCCGCGACATCGCCGACGCCCGCCGCGTGGCCGAGCGCATCGGCTTTCCGCACTACGTGATCGATGCCGAGCAGCGCTTCCGCGAAAGCGTCATCGACGGGTTCGCCGACAGCTACGCACGCGGCGAGACCCCGGTGCCGTGCGTGCAGTGCAATCGCGGCGTCAAGTTCACCGACCTGC
>CAXUCM010000261.1:0-3287 GCA_964249315.1 uncultured Acetobacteraceae bacterium
CCCCCCCCCCCCCCCCCCCGCCCCCCCCCCCCCCCCCCCCCCCCCCCCCCCCCCCTTTTCAACCGGTCTCATTCCGCAGGAGCATTCCTCACCACGCCGCGACGGCGCTGCCAGCGCGCATTCCACCAGTGCCGCATGCGGTCGAGATAGAGGTAGACCACGGGCGTCGTGTACAGCGTCAACGCCTGGCTGACGACCAGGCCGCCGACCACCGACAGGCCGAGCGGCCGGCGCAGCTCGTTGCCGTAGCCGTGGCCGAACACCAGCGGCAGCGCGCCGAGGGCGGCGGCGAAGGTGGTCATCATGATCGGCCGGAAGCGCAGCCGGCAGGCCTGGGTGATCGCCTCCAGCGGGGCGAGCCCTTCCCGGCGCTCGGCCTGCAGCGCGAAATCGACCAGCAGGATGGCGTTCTTCTTGACGATGCCGATCAGCAGGATCACGCCGATCATCGCGATCAGCGAGAACTCCTCGCCGAACATCTGCAGCGCCAGCAGCGCGCCGACGCCGGCGGAGGGCAGCGTCGAGAGGATCGTCAGCGGGTGGATGTAGCTCTCGTAGAGCACGCCGAGCGTCACGTAGACCGCGGCCAGCGCGGCCAGGATCAGCAGCGGCTCGCTGCTGACGGTCTTCTGGAACTGTGCGGCGGTGCCGGCGAAGCTGCCATGGATCGCGCTCGGCATGTGGATCGCGACCATCGTCTGCTGGATCACGTCGGCGGCGTCGGACAGCGAGCGGCCGGCGGCAAGGTTGAACGAGACGGTGGCGGCGACGAAGTTGCTCTGGTGGTTGACCTGCAGCGGCGTGGTCGAGGCGACGATCCGGGTGACCGCGGAGAGCGGCACCATGGTCTCGACGGAGGAGGAGACCGCCGAGCCGTTCGAGGTCGCGTGACCGCCGGCGAGGCTGTTGCTGATGCTGTTGGCCAGCGACTGCGCACTGGTGGACTGGCCGCTGCCCGACGAGGTGCCGTTCGCCGAGGCTGCCCCGGTGGATTGCGCGCTGCCCGAGTTGCCGGAAGCCGCGACCCGGATCGTGTTGCTCGACGTGCTGCCGTTGGCGGTGCCGCCGGAGGTGCTCACCCAGATCTGGTCGAGGATGCTCGGGTCCTGCCAGAAGCGCGGCTGCACCTCCAACACCACGTGATACTGGTTGAGCGCGTTGTAGATCACCGAGGCGCTGCGCTGGCCGAACGCGTCGTACAGCGTGTTGGTGATCAGCTGCGGCGTGATCTGCAGCTTCGCCGCGGTGTCGCGGTCGATCGCGACCTCGGTGGCGGGGCCGCCCTGCTGCACGTCGGAATTGACGTCGGTCAGCTCGGGCCGGTGCTGCAGCGCGCGCTCCAGCCTGGGCATCCACTCGTAGATCAGGTCCGACGAGTCCGCCTGCAGCGTGTACTGGTAGGAGGCGCTGCTGCTGCGGCCGCCGGCGCGAACGTCGGCGGCGGAGCGGAAGAACACCTGCGCCCCGGTCATGTGCGACAGGCGCCGGCTCAGCCGCGCGATGGTGGCGTCGGTGCTGTCGTGGCGCTCGTGGATGTCCTTGAGCTGGATGAACATCATGCCGGTGTTGGCGCCGTGGTCGCCGCCGCCGGTATAGCCGGAGACGCTCTGTATGTCCGGGTCGGCCTTGACCACCCGCTCGGCGTCGACCAGCTTGGCGCTGATGTTCTGGAACGAGATCGACTGCTCGCCCTGGATGGTGCCGATCAGCAGTCCGACATCCTCGTTCGGGAAGAAGCCCTTCGGCATCGCCCGGAACAGCATCACGGTCAGCACGATGGTCAGCGGCAGGGTGAAGACCACCAGCAGACGATGGCGCAGCGCCCAGGCCAGGCTGTTCTCGTAGCCTTCCTGCATCCCGGCCAGTCCGATCTCGATGCGCGAGCCGATGCCGGCGAGGAAGCGTCCCGCCGGTCCGACCTGCCGGGGCGGCTCGGCGCCGCGGCGCTTCACCTGCAGCAGCAGCGCGCACATCATCGGCACCGTGGTCAGGGCCAGCACGAACGAGATCAGGATGGTGATGGTCAGCGTCATCGCGAACTCGAAGAACAGCCGCCCGGCGATGCCGCCGAGCAGCAGGATCGGCGTGAACACCGCGACCAGCGAGACGGTGATCGAGAGCACGGTGAAGCCGACCTCCTGCGCGCCGAGCAGGGCTGCCTGCCGGCGTCCCATACCGGCTTCCATGTGCCGGGCGATGTTCTCCAGCACGACGATGGCGTCGTCGACGACGAAGCCGGTGGCGATGGTCAGCGCCATCAGCGACAGGTTGTCGAGCGAGAAGCCGAGCAGGTACATCGCCGCGAAGGTGGCGATGATCGAGGTCGGCACCGCCACCGCCGGGATCAGCGTCGAGCGCAGCGTGCGCAGGAACACCAGCACCACCAGGATCACCAGCACCACCGAGACGCCGAGGCTGAACTGGGTGTCGGCCAGGGCGGCGCGGATGGTGGCGGAGCGGTCGATCGCCACGTTCAGCGACACGCCGCCGGGCAGGGCCGCGCGCAGCGTCGGCAGCAGCGCCTTGATCTGGTCGATGGTCTTGATGACGTTGGCGTCGGCCTGCGGGTAGATCAGCACGATCACCGCCGGCACGTCGTCGGTCAGGCCGAGATTGCGCACGTCCTCGACGCTGTCGTCGATCTCGGCGACGTCGCGCAGCCGCACCGGCGCGTGGTTGCGATAGGCGATGACCAGGTCGCGATAGTCGGCGGCGTGCCGTGCCTGGTCGTTGGTGTCGAGCTGGTAGCGGCGCCCGTCCGGGCCGTCGGTGTCGATGAAGCCTTTCGGGCTGTTGGCGTTGGCCGAGGCCAGCGCGGCGCGAACGTCCTCGAAGCCGATGCCGTACTTGAACAGCGGCAGCGGGTTCATCTCGACGCGCACCGCCGGCAGCGAGGCGCCGCCCGGCTCGGTGCGGCCGATGCCGCGGATCGCCGACAGGCTCTGCTCGAGCACGTTGGTGGCATAGTCGAACAGTTCCGGCATGGTCCGGATCGTCGAGGTCAGCGTCATCACCATGATCGGCGAGTTCGCCGGATTGAACTTGAAATATTGCGGATTGCTGCGCAGCGAGGTCGGCAGGTCGGCGCGCGCGGCCTGGATCGCGGACTCGACGTCGGCGGCAGCCCCGTTGATGTCGCGCGAGAAATCGAACTGCACGACGATGCGGGTCAGGCCCTGCACGCTCTGCGAGGTCATCTCGGTGACGCCGGCGATCTGGCCGAGATGGCGCTCCAGCGGCGCCGCCACCGAGGTCGCGACCTCGTCCGGCGAGCCGCCGGATTGCTG
>CAXUCM010000261.1:3297-5429 GCA_964249315.1 uncultured Acetobacteraceae bacterium
CTGCGCCTGCACCATGATGGTCGGGAAGTCGACCTGCGGCAGCGGTGCCACCGGCAGCTTGAAGTAGGCGAACATGCCGCCCAGGAGGAGGGCTGCGGTCAGCAGCGTGGTCGCCACCGGCCGCAGGATGAACGGGCGCGAGATGTTCATTCGGCCGGGTGTCCCCGGGGTGCCGGAATCGTCTGCGTGGGGGTCGCGCGCATCCCGAAGGCCGCGCGCGTGCGACGGCCGAGCCCGTCCATGAACAGGTAGATCACCGGCGTGGTGAACAGGGTCAGCAGCTGGCTGACCAGAAGACCGCCGACGATGGCGAAGCCGAGCGGGCGGCGCAGCTCCGAGCCGGTGCCGGTGCCCAGCATCAGCGGCAGCGCGGCCAGCATCGCCGCCAGCGTGGTCATCAGGATCGGCCGGAAGCGCAGGCTCGCCGCCTGGGCGATCGCCGCACGCGGGCTGAGGCCGTCATCGCGCTCGGCGGAGAGCGCGAAGTCGATCATCATGATGGCGTTCTTCTTGACGATGCCGATCAGCAGGACGATGCCGATGATGCCCATCACGTCCAGGTCCATCCCTGCCAGCATCAGCGCCAGCAGCGCGCCGATGCCGGCCGAGGGCAGGGTGGAGAGGATGGTCACCGGGTGGATGAAGCTCTCGTAGAGCACGCCGAGCACGATGTAGACCGCGGCGAGTGCGGCGATCACCAGGAACAGCTCGTTGCCGAGGCTGCTCTGGAACGCCGCGGCGGTGCCCTGGAACGAGGTCATGAAGCTGGCCGGCAGGCCGAGCGTGCGCTCCGCCGCCTGGATCGCATCGACCGCCTGGCCGAGCGAGGCGCCGGGTGCCAGGTTGAACGACACCGTGGTGGCCGGGAACTGGCCGAGATGGCTGATCAGCAGCGGTGCGGTGCGCAGGTGCACCGAGGCGACCGCCGGCAGCGGCACCAGGCCGCCGGTCGGCGGGTGGGCGACGCCCGTGGTGGTGGCGGTGGTGGTCGAGGTGCTGCTGATGCCGGGCAGGTAGATCTGGTCGAGGTTGGCGAGGTCGCTCTGGAAGCGCGGATCCGCCTCCAGGATGATGCGATACTGGTTCGACTGGGTGTAGATCGTCGAGATCTGCCGCTGGCCGAAGCTGTCGTAGAGGGCGTTGTCGATGGTCTGCGGCGTGATCGAGAAGCGCGCGCCGGTCTCCCGGTCCAGCGTGAGGTAGGCGGTCAGCCCGTCCGCCTGCATGTCGCTGGTGACGTCGGCGAGCGCCGGCTCCTGCTGCAGCCGGCCGACCACCTTCGGCACCCATTCGCGGAAGGTCGAGGCGTCGGGGTTCTCCAGCACGAACTGGTATTCCGTCGCCGACACCGCCGTATCCAGCGACAGGTCCTGCACCGGCTGCATGAACAGGTGCACGCCGGGCACGCCTGCCACCGCGTCGGACAGGCGCGCGATCACCCCGGAGACGGACAAGGCGCGCGCGTCGTGCGGACGCAGGTTGATCAGGAAGCGGCCGGAGTTCAGCGTCATGTTCTGGCCGTCGACGCCGATGAACGAGGACAGGCTGACGACGTCCGGGTCGGCGAGGAGGATGCGGCCGAGCGCCTGCTGGCGGGTGCTCATCGCGTCCAGCGAGGTGGACTGGGCGGCGACCGAGATGCCCTGGATCACGCCGGTATCCTGCACCGGGAAGAAGCCCTTCGGGATCACCACCGCCAGCGCCACGGTCAGCGCCACGGTCAGGCTCGCCACCACGAGCGTCAGCGGCTGGTTGTCGAGCACCACGGCCAGCGCGCGGTCGTAGGCGGCGATCAGCCGGTCGAGCCAGGATTCCAGCCGGCGCGACAGCGCGTTGCCGGTGCCGTGCGGATCCTCGCTGAGCAGGCGCGCGCACATCATCGGCACCAGGGTCAGCGACACCACCGCCGAGATCACGATGGTGATCGCCAGCGTGATGGCGAACTCGTGGAACAGCCGACCGACCACGTCGCCCATGAACAGCAGCGGGATCAGCACCGCGATCAGCGAGACGGTCAGCGAGACGATGGTGAAGCCGATCTGGCCGGCACCCTTCAGCGCCGCCTGCATGCGGCCCTCGCCCATCTCGATGTAGCGGGCGATGTTCTCGATCATGACGATGGCGTCGTCGAC
>CAXUCM010000262.1:0-5426 GCA_964249315.1 uncultured Acetobacteraceae bacterium
TAAATGGATTCTCAAGGCCGAGCCTTGAGCGGGTCCAGGGCAGAGCCCTGGCCTTGCCTGCCTTCATGCGAACACCGTCGCAGGCCATGCCTCGGTGCTCGCAGACTTCAGACGCGCTGCCAGTGACGGCTCGTCAAGCGGCCGGGCAAACAGGTAGCCCTGCATTTCATCGACATCCGCCGCGACCAGGAAGTCGCGTTGCGCCTCGGTCTCCACGCCCTCGGCGGTCACCTGCAGCCCCATCGCGTGACCGAGCTCGATCACCGCGCGGACGATGGCCGCAGACTCCAGGCTGGTCTCCAGGGTATTGACGAAGCTCTGGTCGATCTTGACCCTGTCGACGGCGAAGCGGTGCAGGTGACGCAGCGACGAGTAGCCGGTGCCGAAATCATCGAGCGCAATGCGAAGCCCGGCTGCCCGCAGTGCCGCAAGGCTCGCCGCCGTCGGGTGGATCTCCTCGAGCAGGGTGGTCTCGGTGACCTCGAACTCGACGCGCGCCGCCTCGACGCCGGCGTCGTGAAGCACCTCCAGCGTCTCGGCGATGAAGCCCGACTGGCGAAGCTGCACCGGGGAGACGTTGACCGCGACGCTGAATTGCGGCCAGCTGCCGGCGAAGCGCACCGCCTCGCGAAGCACCCAGGCGCCGAGCGGCACGATGAGCTCGGTTTCTTCCGCGACCGGGATGAAGCGGCTCGGCGCAATGATCCCCTTCTGCGGATGCTGCCAGCGCACCAGCGCCTCCACGCCCCTGGCCCGACCGTCGCGACCGATCTTGAGCTGGTAGTGCAGCGACAGGCCGCCGGCGCCCGCCAGCGCCGCGCGCAGGTCCAGCTCCAGCCCGGCGCGGTCCTGGCAGGCACGGTCGAGCTCCTCGCTGAACACGCGATAGTCGTCGCGACCGGCGGCCTTGGCCGCATACAGGGCGATGTCCGCCCGGCGCATCAGCTCGTTCGCCTCGTTCCTGCCGGATGCGGCCAGGGCCACGCCGATGCTGGCGCTCACGTGGGCGACGCGACAGGACAGGTGGAACGGCGCCTTGGCCGCGCCCCCGATGGCGCCGCAAATCGTCTCGAGGCGTGCCGCATCCTGCTCGCCGTCGACCAGGATGGCGAACTCGTCGCCGCCGAAGCGGGCGACGAGAGCCCCGTCGTCGAGGCGGAGCGTTGCCAGCCGCGTGGCGAAGGTGCGCAGCAGCTCGTCGCCGGCCTGATGGCCCATCGTGTCGTTGACCTGCTTGAACCGGTCGAGATCGATGAAGAATACCGCGCATGCCGAGCCGGACTGGAGACAGGCGGCAAGGCGACGCTGGAACCGCTCGCGATTGACCAGGGAGGTCAGGGCATCGTGGGTTGCGGCGTGCGCGACGGTATCGCGCATCCGTCGCAATCGTTGCGCACTCCGCGCCCGCTCGCCGAGGGCGTTGTTGGCCGGCACGGCGACCAGGAACAGCGAGACCAGGTAGGGCTGCAGCATGTCCGCCCGCAGCAGCCGCCCGCTCGGCGAGAGCAGGGCGATCGGTCCGTAGCCATGCGCGGTAAGTGCGGAGGCGATCACCGAGACGAGCAGCACGGCGGCCAGGACCCACGGCGCGCCGGCCCGGAAGGCGATGGCGACGAGCAGGGGGTAGAGCAACAGGAACAAAGGGGAATGCGAGACCGAGAAGCTCACGACGGCCAGCGTGATCGTGACGACGAGGAGGAGCCAGCGCTCGATCGGGCCGGCATCGCTGGAGCTGTTCGCGCCGATGCTCTTGACCATCATCAGGATCGCAGGGGTGCCCAGCAGCAATCCGAGCCCGTCGCAAAGGGTCCATTGCATCCAGTCGTTGAGGAAGCTGCCGTTGGCATGCGACCCGGAATTGATCCAGTCGCCGAGCGCCGCCTCAGCACCGGCCGAGGCGAACGCGATCCAGGTGAAGGTCTTCAATCGCCGAAAACGGGTGAGATCGATCGCAGCGCCGCAGAGCGAGCGCGTCAGCAGGGCCGTGGCATAGCCGAGGCCCACGTTGAGCAAGGAATACTGGAAGTTCTCTCCGGTCGCGTAACCGCTGGCAAGATTCAGCGCCAGGTTGCCGGCAAAGCACAGCGCCACGGTCACCAGCGAGAGCCGGCGCGGGAGGGTGAGCAGGGCGACGACGATCGCGGCGTTCGGCGGCCAGAACGACTCGTTCTTCAACTCATCCTGGCATAACAGGCGGGTGAACAGGGCCAATGCGCTGAAGCAGCCGACGAGCAGTGCCGCGACCTGGACGCCGCGGGTCGGCTCGGACGGTCGATAGAGATGCCAGCGGCACCGCATCCTGCTCTCGCCACCCTCAGATCACGCCTCAATGTGACAGATCCGAGTTTCGAATAGGTAAACAACCTCGTTGCGTGCGGAGATGTGCGCCACCGTGGCCGCTTGACGCCGCTTGCGGGGCGCGCGAAGGGCAGGGCATGAACCTAGCCGACGCTGTCAATCGAGCCGATAGCTGGCTGCTCGACCGCATCTTCCAGCCGTTCGCGGACCGTCTGGGCGAGACGCCCACCGCGTTCGAGATCGGCATGAGCCTGCAGCTCGGCGCCATCGTGCTCGATGCCGCGGCAGTGATCGCGATCTTCATGGTGGGCGGCCTCAGCGTCGAATCCGCGCTGTGGAACGGCCTGATGTGGGCGCTCGGCTTTGCTTTCTATCTGTCGATCAACAAGATGCGACCGCTGGTGCGGCCCGGCCATGCCAACCCGCTCCGCTTCATGCTGCAGGGCTTCCGGCCGCTCTCGGTGCCGTTCATGCTCTATAGCGCCTTCCAGGCGGCGACCGCGCATCGCCCGTTCCTGATGGCCATGCAGTTCAACGGGCTTGCCAACCTGGTGTTCGTGGTCGGGCTCTACATGGTCTCGACGCAGCCGAAACCGCCGCGCCAGCGTCAGGCCGTGCGCAGCGGCTGGCAGCAGGAGGCCGGACGCGGGATCTGACATCCACGAAGGCCAGGGCTCTGCCCTGGACCCGCTCAAGGCGAAGCCTTGAGAATCCATTTAGGGTTTCCGAAGGCGAGCCTTTGGCGATCGAGCCGCGAAGCGGATCGATGGGGGCGGAGCCCCAACCTCCATCCCCGGTATGTCGGGCGCCAGGCGTGCCGGACTAATCAGAAGTCGATCGCCCGGCCCTTCACCGTCCAATCGCCGTAGCGGGTCGGATCAGCCTCCTTCGGACCGCCGATCTCCTTTTCCGGCGGCGGCGGATTATCCTGTGTCGCTTGCGCGTCGTTCGGGGTTGGCTTCGGCGTCGGGAGACTCGGATCTTCGTTCATCGCTACGATATGGTGTGTCCCGAGATGGATTCTCAAGGCTTCGCCTTGAGCGGGTCCAGGGCAGAGCCCTGGCCTTGATGGGTCAAGTGAGAGGCTGGACCGTATCACTGGATCGTATACCCGCCATCGACCACCAGGTTCTCGCCGTTGATCATGGCGCTCGCGCCGCTGGCCAGGAACAGGGCCGCGAGCGCGATCTCGTCTGGTTGCGCGAAGCGTCCTGTGGGGATCTTCTGCCGGAACGCGTCGCCCTTGGCTCCCGCCCAGGCCTGGCGACCGAGCTCGGTGTCGACCACGGTCGGGCTGATCGCGTTGGTGTTGATGCCGCGCGGCCCCCATTCCATCGCCAGGACCTTGGTCATGCTGACGATCGCCGCCTTGCTGGCGCAGTAGGCGACGTGATCCTGCAGTGCGACCAGGGCGGCCTGCGAGGCGATGTTGACGATGCGTCCGGAGCCCTGCGCCAGCATCAGCCGTCCGACCAGCTGCGCCACCAGGAACGGCGCCTTCAGGTTCACCGCCAGCGTCAGGTCCCAGTCGGCCTCGTCGAGCGTCTCCGCCGGCGCCAGCCGGACGACGCCGGCATTGTTGACCAGGATGTCGATCCGGCCGAAGCGGCCGTGGATCGCGGCGATCGTGGCCGCGAGGGCCGCACCGTCGAGCAGGTCGACGGCGCAGCCGAGATGGCCCGAGCCCGGCAGCCCGGCCGCCACCTCCGGCACGGTCGCGGCCTTGTCGATCAGCGCCAGCGACGCCCCGCGCTCGGCGAGCGCGGTCGCGATCGCGAGCCCGATCCCGCTCGCCCCGCCGGTGACCAGCGCCACCCGGCCGGTGAAGTCGAAGGCGCGGTCGAAGGAGAGCGGGTCCATCACCCGACCTTACTGTTCGGCATACTGGCCGGACGCCAGGTTCTTGTTCACCAGCGCCGGCAGGTCGGCGATGAACTTGCCCGGATCGACGAACATCTGCTGGTAGAAGTGCGAGACGTTGCCCTTGGTGATCTCGGGCATGATGAACAGGGCGGTCGACGGGATCGGCTTGCCCTGGACGTGGTTGATCGCGACCTGCATCGCCATGCCGAGCTCGAGCGGGCCGTCCTGCAGGTTGGTCTCGATCTGGTTGCCGTCACGCACGGCGCGCATGCCGTCCTTGATGCCGTCGACGCCGACCACCGGGATCCTGCCGGCGAGGCCCTTCTCGCGCAGCGCCTGGATCGTGCCGATCGCCATGTCGTCGTTCTCGGCGATCACGCCGGAGATCTTGCTGCCGTAGCGGGACAGGAAGTCCTGCGCCACGCTGTAGGCCTCGGTGCGCTTCCAGTTCGCCGGCTGGATCGCCAGCAGGGTCACGTCGGGGTGCTTGGCCAGCGCCTGCCTGATGCCCTTGGTGCGGTCGATCTCGCCCGATTGCCCGAGCGGCCCCTGCAGCACGACGACGCCGCCCTTGCCGTGGATCGCGTCGATCAGGTGGGTCGCCTCGTTGGCGCCGGCGGCGACGTCGTCGGGACCGACATAGGAGACGGCATCCTTCTGCGTCTGGGGTGTCACGGTGAGGTTGGTGATCACGACCGGGATGCCGGCGGCCTTGGCGGCGGCCACCTGCGGGCCGAGCGTCGAGGAGTTCACCGCGGCGATGACGATGGCATCGGCCTTCTGGTTGATGAACTGCTGCATCTGCGAGATCTGCGTGTTGACGTCCATGTGCGCGGAATTCCACAGCACGGTGGCGCCGTTCGCCTTGGCGACGGACTCCACGCCGAGCTTGCCCTGCGAGATGAACGAGCTCATGTCGTACACGGTGTAGGCGATCACCGGATGCGCCTTGTCGGCCCGGGCGGTGCCGCTCGCGGCGACGGCGCCCAGCATGGCGCATCCGGCCAGGAGTGCCTTGGTCGAGATCTTGGTCATGTTTCCCCCCTTTGCTTGACGTGAACGCTCAATCGTCGGTGCGGTGCGTGATGCTGTCGACGAACACGGCGCCGATGATGATCAGCCCTTTGACGATGAGCTGGTAGAACGGCGAGACGTTGATGATGTTCAGCCCGTTATCGAGCACGCCGATGATCAGGAAGCCGAACACGGTGCCGATCAACGATCCGCGGCCGCCGGCGAGGCTGATGCCCCCGATCACGGCGGCG
>CAXUCM010000263.1:0-5408 GCA_964249315.1 uncultured Acetobacteraceae bacterium
CCTCTCGACGCCGCCCCTGTCGATGCCGCCCCCCCTGTCGACGCCGCCGTCTGGGCGGCCGCGGCGATCACCGCGGTGCGAGACCAGCGCACGGCCATCGAGGCGCAGGCGCGCGCCTCGGGCGATCCGTGGTCCCCCTGGGCCGTGGTGGATGCCTGGCGGATGAACGGGGACCGCTACCAGGACCTGCATTTTCGCCGCGGCAGCTCGCCACCTGTGGTCCTGCGCACGCGTCCGCAGCCGGACGGGAGTTTCCGCCTCGACCTGCCGGGCGGCTCGGTCCATGCGGCGCTGTGGGACGATGATCCCGGGCTGCTGCTGGTGCTCGATGGCATCTCCCGCCGCGTGCGGGTGGTCCGCCGCGGAGCGGAGCTCACCGTCATCCTGGCGGGACGGAACCACGTGCTGGTCCAGGAGGATCCGCTGGCTCCGCCGCGGACCGAGACGTCAGGCAGCGACCGGGTGACGGCTCCCGTCCCGGGCCGGATCGCACGCGTCCTGGCGCAGCCCGGCGACGTGGTGGCAAGGAACGCGCCGCTGGTGGTGATCGAGGCGATGAAGATGGAGATCACCCTGCGCGCGCCGCTGGCCGGGACCGTGGCGGAGGTCCGTCACGCCGTCGACGACATGGTCGAAGAAGGCACCGAGCTCGTCACCTTCGCGTCCGGGGTGCCGCAACCATGACCTATCCGACGCACGTCCGGGTGGTCGAGGTCGGGCCGCGCGACGGGCTGCAGAACGAGCCCTCGACGGTGCCGACCGACGCCAAGGTGGCGCTGATCGAGGCCCTCGCCGATGCCGGGCTGACCAGCATCGAGGCCGGCAGTTTCGTCTCCCCGAAACGGGTGCCGCAGATGGCCGACACGGCGGAGGTGCTGGCACGGCTGCGTCGCCGGCCGGGTGTCGGCTACCCCGTGCTGGTGCCGAACCTGCAGGGCCTGGATCGGGCCCTCGCCTGCGGGGTCGAAGAGATCGCGGTGTTCGGCGCCGCATCGGAGAGCTTCTCGCAGCGGAACATCAACTGCTCCATCGAGGAGAGCCTCGACCGCTTCGCGCCGGTCGCGGAGAAGGCGCGGGCTGCCGGACTCCGCGTACGCGGCTACGTCTCCTGCGCGCTGGGCTGTCCCTACGAGGGGGAGGTCTCCGCGGATGCCGTCCTGCATGTCGCCGTCAGCCTCCTGGCCATGGGCTGCTACGAGATCTCGATCGGCGACACGATCGGGACCGGCACCCCGCTCAAGGCCCGTCGGCTGATCGAGCGGGTGGCGTCCGCGGTGCCGCCGGCGCGGATCGCCCTGCACTTCCATGACACCTACGGGCAGGCGCTGGCGAACATCCTGGCCTGCCTCGAGACCGGCGTGTCCGTGATCGACAGCGCGGTCGCCGGTCTGGGTGGCTGCCCCTATGCCCGCGGTGCGACCGGCAACGTCGCCACCGAAGACCTGGTCTACATGCTCGACGGCATGGGCATCCAGACCGGCATCGACCTGGACGCGCTCGCTCAAGCCGGGCGGTCGATCTCGCGCCGTCTCGACCGGGAGCCGGCCTCGGACGTGGCACGTGCGATGGCCGTCCAGCCGTAGGTTTCGTCGCGATCCGGCGGCCGGCCCACGGGGCCGCCGCCCAACGCCAAAAGCAAGCAAGACGACGGGGAGGCCAGGATGGCGGATGAGGATGCAAGGACCGACTTGGCGGCAAGTTACGTTCACGGTGCCACCGACGAGCCGCTGCTCGGCCGGACGATCGGCCAGGCCCTGGAACACGCTGCCGCGACCTGGGCGGATCATGTCGCCCTGATCTCGCGGGCTCAGCGCATCCGATGGACCTGGCGCGAGCTCCGCGACCACGCCGATGCCTTCGCCGCCGGCCTGCTCGCGCTCGGCCTCGGGCGCGGCGACAGGATCGGCATCTGGTCGCTCAACCGCGCCGAATGGGCGCTGACGCAATTCGCCGCCGCCAGGGCGGGCCTGATCCTGGTGACGATCAACCCGTCCTATCGTCTGTCCGAGCTGGAATATGCCCTCAACAAGGTCGGTTGCGCGGCGCTGCTGACGGTCGCGGCGTTCAAGACCAGCGACTATATCGGCATGGTCAACAGCCTCGCGCCCGAGCTGGCCGCCTCGATGCCGGGCCAACTCACCGCAGCGCGGCTGCCGCATCTGCGCATCGTGGTGCAGATCGGCGGCGAGGCGGCACCGGGGACGATTGCCTTCGATGCGGTAGCGGCACGCGGGGGCGAGGCCGAGCGTGCCGGGTTGCGCGCGCTTGCAGGCCTGCTCCAGTTCGACGACGCGGTGAACATCCAGTTCACCAGCGGCACCACCGGCTCGCCCAAGGCGGTGACGCTGACGCACCACAACATCCTCAACAACGGCTACTTCGTCGGCCGCGCCCTGCGGCTGTCCGAGATGGACCGGATCTGCATCCCGGTGCCGCTGTACCACTGCTTCGGCATGGTCATGGGCAACCTCGCGGCGGTGACCCATGGCTCTGCCATCGTGTATCCCGGCGAGGGCTTCGATCCGCTCGCGACGCTGGAGACGGTGCAGGCGGAGGGATGCACCGCGCTGTACGGGGTGCCCACCATGTTCATCGCCGAGCTGGAGCACCCGGAGTTCGCGCGATTCGACCTCGGCACGTTGCGCACCGGGATCATGGCGGGCGCCTCCTGTCCGATCGAGGTGATGCGACGGGTCATAGAGCGGATGCACATGAGCGGGATCACGATCTGCTACGGCATGACGGAGACCAGCCCGGTCAGCTTCCAGAGTTCGGTCGACGACCCGCTGCAGCGACGTGTTTCCACCATCGGCCGGGTCCACCCGCACCTCGAGGTGAAGATCGTGGACGCCGAAGGACGCGTGATCCCCCGCGGCCATTCGGGTGAGCTTTGCACGCGCGGCTACTCCGTCATGCTCGGCTACTGGGACAATGCCGGGAAGACGGCGGAAGTCATCGACGCCGCCGGCTGGATGCACACCGGCGATCTCGCCACCCTGGACGAGGCGGGCTACTGCAACATCGTCGGCCGGATCAAGGACGTGGTGATCCGCGGCGGCGAGAACCTGTACCCGCGCGAGATCGAGGAATTCCTCTACCGTCACCCGAAGATCCAGGACGTCCAGATCTTCGGTGTTGCCGACCCGAGATATGGCGAGGATCTCTGCGGCTGGATCATCGTGCGCGAGGGCGAGACGATGTCGGAGGAGGAAGTGCGCGTTTTCTGCCGAGGGCAGATCGCCCACCAGAAGATCCCGCGCTATATCCAGTTCGTGGACGAGTTCCCAATGACCGTCACGGGCAAGGTCCAGAAATTCCTCATGCGCCGAAGGGTCGAGGAACAATATGGGCTGATGCGGGCCGAGACCGCGTGAGAGAGAGGAGGGCCGGGGCTCTGCCCCGGACCCGGTCAAGTTGAGGCCTTGATGATCCATCCATCGCGGCACGATGGTCCCTAAAGGCGGGAGCCTTTGATGGCTGAGCCGCGAAGCGGATTGATGGCAGAGCCGAGCCCTGGGACGGATCGATCGGCCAGATTGTCATAGGATTCCGCTACTCGACTGTAGCTCGAAGCGACGACGACGTTTGTCGTTAGTCGAGCCAGATGTCGGCAACGCGCCGCGTGCTCTCGATAGATGAAGAGGCTTGCCCAGGGATCTGCATACGCGATCGCGGCATACTCCGTGTCGAGCTAGGCCTGTCGACGCACAGCCGGACTTCGATCACACGCCAATACTCGCTTGGTGTCTGCAGCCTCGTCCCACCCGAGCCGCCAAGCCTCTTCAGCCTCCAGATCCTTGCTGTAAGGGTTTGCATCGCGACCGACATGGTCATCGTGAGCAAAGAAGCCTTCCGCGAAGACCATGCTGCTCCCGATCATGGGCGCGTCTGCGCCGTCTGGCTTTCGGCGCTTGTGGATTGATGCAACCGCCAGGCTGTAGCCGAGACCATCCGGAACACTGCGAGCGTTCGCCATCGTCGCCGCCATCTTTGTGGAGGGAGGCACGCCAAATCGATCATCGGGTGCAATCGTCTGCACAATCTCGATGATGATCCGACACTACACTAAAACGACAAGCATGCAAGAGTTAGATGTTGTCCCTACTTAAAAACCATAGCTTGTTATTGTTCCATGCGACATCGCGACCATGTCTCGATGTCGAACCCGAAACACATGGATTCTCAAGGCTTCGCCTTGAGCGGGTCCAGGGCAGAGCCCTGGCCTTAACCTTCCCGGACGCGCGACGTGGCCGACGTGCGCCAGAGATCGATGCCGCCTTCGGTTGCATAACGATCGATGTCGGCGAGTTCGCCGTCGCTGAAATGCAGGTTGCGGATCGCGTCCAGGCTGTCGTCGAGCTGCTTGACCGAGCGCGCGCCGATCAGCGCCGAGGTGACGCGACGGTCGCGCAGCACCCAGGCGATCGCCATCTGCGCCAGGCTCTGGCCGCGCCGGGCCGCGACCTCGTCCAGGCTGCGCACGCGTCCGATCAGCTCGTCGGTCAGCAGGTCGCGCGAGAACGAGCTGTTCTTGGCGACGCGAGACTGGTCGGGGATACCCTGCAGGTACTTGTTGGTGAGCAGGCCCTGGCCGAGCGGCGAGAAGGCGATGCAGCCGGCGCCGAGCTCGTCGAGGGCGGCGAGCAGCCCGTCCTCGATCCAGCGATTGACCATCGAGTAGGAGGGCTGGTGGATCAGCAGCGGGGTGCCGAGCCCCTGCAGGATCGCCGCCGCCTTGCGGGTCATCTCCGCCGAGTACGAGGAGATGCCGACATAGAGCGCCTTGCCCTGGCGCACGAGATGGTCGAGCGCACCCATGGTCTCCTCGAGCGGGGTGCTGGCGTCGAGACGATGCGAGTAGAAGATGTCGACATAGTCGAGGCCCATCCGCTGCAGGCTGGCATCCAGGCTGCTGACCAGATACTTGCGCGAGCCGCCGACGCCGTATGGGCCCGGCCACATGTCCCAGCCCGCCTTGCTCGAGATCACCAGCTCGTTGCGGTGCGCGCGCAGGTCGGTCGCCAGCATCCTGCCGAAATTCTCCTCGGCCGAGCCGTACGGAGGGCCGTAATTGTTGGCCAGGTCGAAATGCGTGACGCCGCGATCGAAGGCGCGTCGCACCACGGCGCGACCGGTCTCGTAGACGTCGTTGCCGCCGAAATTATGCCAAAGCCCCAGCGAGATCGGCGGCAGGTCGAGGCCGGAGCGGCCGCAGCGGCGGAACTCGTGCTGACCGTAGCGATCGGCATCGGGAACGTAGGTCATCTCGGTCTCCTCAATCTCGGGCGAACTTTGGGGCGAACTTCGGGGCGAACTCGCCAAGCAGTGCGATCAGCGCGCCGGCGTCCGGATGCGGCGCGACCTGCACCGACCGCCACGGCATCGATGCCAGCGAGCGTGCCGCGGCC
>CAXUCM010000264.1:0-5407 GCA_964249315.1 uncultured Acetobacteraceae bacterium
GTGTTGGCGGCCCCGCAGCTCGCGCACTACCACATGGCCGAACCCCAACTCGGCTCCTTCGCCGCGCCGCGCTGCGACCACGCCGCCGCTGCCACCGCCCTGGACGCGGCCGGCTATGCGGGCTGGGTCGTAGTCGAGATGCGCGAGGTCGAGGGACCGGACGACGGCATGGATGCGATCACCACGGCGGTCGCATATGCGCGTGCTCACTACGCGGGAGGGCAAGCGCAAGGGCTCCGCCCTTGACCCACTGGGGGCGCGGCCCGGACCCGGTGTCAAAGGAGATAGGTTAGAAGTCTGATTTCTGAGCAGACCAGGAATCCTAATTGCCGGCGTTATTGTCCGCTTTGCGCTCAGAGCGGCTTTGACGTCGATCGCCGGCCTTCCGCATAGCAGACATCCTCATCACTCTCTCTGATAGATGGCCCAGCGACCCTGCGGATCCGTCCTGTGGCAGAACTTACAACCCGAACGCGCCGATCACCTCGCGCATGGTCGTGGGCGCGCGACCAAGAAGCGTCTGCAGTGTCGGATCGGTGGCGGCGAAGTCACCGCGGCGGGCGGCCACGAACACGCCGAGCAGCATCTCCGCGTACATGGCGGGCATCCCGGCCGCGATCTTCGCCGCCGTCCATTCTCGGTCGGACACGACGACATGCCGCACCTCGCGCCCTCCCACTTCCGAGGCGAGTGCAGCGAGCTCGGCCATGGTCACCGTCCGCGCGGCCGTCAGGGGCAGCGTGATGCCGTCCCAGCGCGCGGCACCGGCCAGGATCGCCGCGTCGGCCTCCGCGAGGTCGGCGCGCGCCGTCCAGCTGACCGGCCCATCCTCGGGCACGCGCAGCTCACCGCGCTTGAGCGCATCCCCCACGATGTGCAGGCAGCTCTCGGCATAGAAGCCGTGCCGCAGCGAGGTGTGCGCCAGACCGCTCGCCGCGAGGTCCGCCTCGGTGCCCGCGTGCTGGTCGGCCGGCGCGAAGGGCGAGCCCTGTCGCGCTGCCATGTGGCTCGTGTAGAGCACGCGACCGACACCGACCTCGCGCGCCGCCTCAATCGCGGCGCGATGCAGCCGCAGCGCTTCGTCGCCGAGCTTGTCGGCGGACACGAGGAGGACCTGATCGGCCCCCTCGAATGCGCGTCGCAGGCTCGCCGGATCGGCGAAGTCGGCCCCCCGCACCTCGACCCCGCGTGCGGAGAGAGCGGCCGCTTTCGCCGGATCGCGCACGCTTGCCACGATCCTATCGGCGGAGAGACGACGCAGCAGGCCCTCCACGACCGCGCGGCCCAGCTGCCCATTGGCTCCCGTCACGACGATCATCACTCGGCCCTCCAGATCAATGGAACGGCCAAGTTGATAGCAGCGATCTTAGCGCCCTGCAAACGCCGATACCACTTCGCCGTTAGCGGTGATAAGGGTGCCGCATGACCGACCGATCAGGTGAGCCGACGGCACCGGACGCCCGCGCCAGAATACTGGAGGCCGCAACCAGTCTCATCGCCACAGGCGGTCTGGCCGCGTTGACGACGCGCGCCGTGGCCGCGGCCGCGGGCGTGCAGGCGCCCACCCTGTACCGGCTGTTCGGCGAGAAGCGCGGTCTGCTCGACGCCGTCGCGGAACATGGGCTTGCCGCCTTCATCGCCGGGAAAGCGGCGGCGGTCCCGCATGCCGAGCCGGTCAAGGATCTGCGCGACGCATGGGACGCCTACGTCGCGTTCGGCCTCCAAAATCCGGCGGTGTTCGCGATCATGAACGACATCGACGCGACGCGCTCGCCATCACCTGCCGCGCTGGCGGGCATCGCCGTCCTGCGCGCGCGCGTCGAACGGATTGCCCGCGCGGGGCGCCTGACCATGGCGGTCGAGCAGGCGGTCGCACTCATCCATGCAACGGGTGTCGGAACGATCACGACGCTGCTGGCCGTGCCAGGAGAGAAACGTGACGGCCAGCTGTCGACCGTCGCACGTGAGGCCGTTCTTGCCGCTGTCGTCCGCAACCTTTCGAAGCGGCAACCGGACAGCCTGACACCGCTCGCGATTGGGCTTCGCGCGCATCTCGGGGCGGCGGAGATGCTGACACCCGGCGAACGGCTGTTGCTGACCGAACTTCTCGACAAGCTCGCCCTGTCGCCGGGCTAGTGCGAATGATTGATTGAGGTCGTCAGAATGACGCCGATGTTGCGTCCGCTTTTCTGGTGCGCTCCGGCTCAAGCAGACCTTCCGCTTCCGGCCAATGAGTGACATCTAAAATCTGCTTATCGCGTTCGTAGGTCCGAGAAGCTTTTCGCTGTTTCCGCCTCCGTGGACCTGAAGCCGCTTGCCCCCACGCGCCTACCATGCTTAAAGCCGCGGCTTCCCTGCCGAAGCGGTGGCATCCGCTCCGGCTATACCCATGCCCGTTCGCGGGCGGCCGCGTGGAAGGGTCCGCGTCCGGCTCGGGTTGAAGCCATCCGAAGGGAGCAACCATGCCGTTCTACGAGTGCGTGCTGATCGCACGCAACGACGTCACGCAGCAGCAGGTCGAGGGGGTCGCCGAGGCGATCGCGATCCAGCTCGAAGGCGAAGGCGGCCAGATCCAGAAGCGCGAATACTGGGGCCTGCGCAGCCTGGCCTACCGCATCAAGAAGAACCGCAAGGGGCACTACATGCTCCTCGGCATCGAGGCCAAGCCCGCCTCGATCAACGAGATGGAGCGCCAGCTCGGCCTCAACGAGGACATCCTGCGCTTCATGACGCTGCGCATCGAGGCGATCGACGAGAACCCGTCCGCCATCCTCTCGCGCAAGGGCGACGACCGCGAGCGCGGCTTCCGCGGACCCAAGCCGGCCGGACGCTTCGATAGCGGCCGCAAGCGCGGCTACGACGACCGCGAGGAATTCCGCGCCCGCGACGAGGGCCCGCGCGGCCCGCGCGAGCTGGCGGAATTGGAGTAGGCCACCATGTCCGACAGCACAGACGTCAATCCCGCCCAGCGGCGCACCGCCGTCGGCGCCCGCCGGCCGTTCTATCGCCGACGCAAGTCCTGCCCGTTCTCCGGCCCGAACGCGCCGAAGATCGACTACAAGGACGTGCGCCTGCTCTCCCGCTTCCTCTCCGAGCGCGGCAAGATCGTGCCCAGCCGCATCACCGCGGTCTCGGCCAAGAAGCAGCGCGAGCTCGCCCAGGCGATCAAGCGCGCCCGCTTCCTCGCCCTGCTCCCCTACATCCTGAGCTGAGCGAGCACGATCATGGCCGTAACCGAAGTGATCCTGCTGCAGCGGGTCGAGAAGCTCGGGCAGATGGGCGACGTGGTCCGCGTCAAGCCGGGCTTCGCCCGCAACTACCTGCTGCCCCAGGGCCGCGCGATCCGCGCCAACGCCGGCAACCGCGACCGCTTCGAGCGAGAGCGCGTGCAGCTCGAAGCCCAGAACCTCAAGCGACGCGAGGAGGCCGAGCGCCTCGCCGAGCGCGTCGGCGGCATGTCGGTGGTGATCCTGCGCCAGGCCGGCGACTCCGGCAGCCTCTACGGATCGGTGACGCCGCGCGACATCGCCGCCGCCTCGACCGAGGCCGGGCTCAGCGTCGGCCGCCAGCAGGTCCAGCTCGACGCGCCGATCAAGACCCTCGGCCTGACCGAGATCCGCGTCCTGCTGCACCCCGAGGTGGTGATCCGCATGACCGTCAACGTGGCGCGCTCGCCCGAAGACGCCGAGCGCCAGGCGCGCGGCGAGAAGGTCGGCCGCGATGACGACGACGAGGATGTCGAGGACGCCGACGCCGACGAGACGCCGGGGTTTGATCCTACGGCTTGAGGCAGGAAGGCCAGGGCTCTGCCCTGGACCCGCTCAAGGCTCAGCCTTGAGAATCCATTTTTCAGGCCGCCGAGCGCCAGTTGCGTCCGGCGCGGATGCTCCAGCGCACGAGCAGCGCCGGCAGCACGATCCATAGGATCTGCGTCGCCGCGACCAGGTTCGGGTTCGGCCAGATCCAGGCCAGCACGCAGCGTAGCGCCGCTTCGGCGGCGAGGAAGCCGGCCCAGACCAGCGTCAGCCGGCGCATCATCCGCCGGAAGCCGGCATGCACCCAGAGCGCCTCGAACCCACGCGCATCCGCCTCGGTCGGACAGACCGTGTCGCGCGCCAGGTAGAACAGCGCCGGCCGCGCCGTCGCCAGCGAGCCGGCAAAGGCGAGCGCGAGCGCCCCGGTGATGAAGGACGGCCGCACCAGCACGAACCAGCTCACGCCCGACAGCGCCGTCGCCAGCAGGCTCAGCCCGGTGGTGCCGATCACCAGCAGCGACAGCATGTTCACGCGCCGCCGCTGCAGCAGGCTCGCCATCGCGACCAAGGCGGGCAGCAGCGCGCTCAGCACCAGCGCGCGCGTCTCGCTCTGGCCGGCCTGGCGCAGCAGCAGGTAGGCGCCGTAGGGCAGCGCCAGGTTCAGCACCAGATCGATGACGATCGACCGGGCGCGCCCGGAGGGGAGAATGGGAGAGGACGGCATCGGCGGGCAATCGGTCGTCATCGAAACCTCATCTATACGATGTATAGACAAGGGTGTGGCCGTGCCGGCTCGATTTGTCCAGTGGAAAGTTTGTGTGACACGCAATGGCATCGCGGCGTAGATCGACGCGATGACGACGAAGCCCTACCACCATGGCGATCTCGCCGCCGCGCTGCTGGGCGCCGCCGCCGAGATCCTCGAACGCGACGGGCTGCCGGCGCTCACCCTGCGCGCGATCGCCCGTGCCGCCGGCGTGTCGCACATGGCGCCGGCGCATCATTTCGGCGACCTCGCCGGCCTGCTCAGCGAGCTCGCCGCGACGGGCTACCGGCGCTTCAGCGCGCAGCTCTGCCACGCCCAGGACCATCCGGGTGCGCGCACGCCGCGGCGTGCAACGGGACAGGCCTACGTCGCCTTCGCGCGCACCAACCCGGGCATGTTCCTGCTGATGTTCCGATCCGAACGGCTGGATTTCACCCGGCCGGCACTGGCGGAGGCGGCAACCGGCGCGTCGCGGGCGCGGGTGCGCGCCGGCGCGCCCGGCGGCCCCCCCCCGGCTGGCGGGCCGTCCCCGGCGCGGGGCCGCGGCGGGGGCGGGGGGTGCAGCGGGGCCGGCGCCGGCGCGCGCTGCGCGGCGAGCGCCTCCTGCGCGCCGGGCGCGGTCATGGCGATCTTCGGCGTATTCTTGCCGTCGGGGCCGGCATAGGTCGCCTCGAGGTCGATGATGTCGCGCAACAGCACCTTCGAGCCGTTGAGCTCGTCGCGCCAGATGATGATGGCCTGGAAGGTCAGCGGACTCTCGCAAAGGCCCGCGATCATCGCTTCGCGGCCGGCCTCGATCCGCTTGGCGATGGCGATCTCGCCCTCGCGCGACAGCAGTTCGACCGAACCCATCTCCCGCAACTACATGCGCACGGGATCGTCGGTC
>CAXUCM010000265.1:0-5385 GCA_964249315.1 uncultured Acetobacteraceae bacterium
AAATGGATTCTCAAGGCTACGCCTTGAGCGGGTCCAGGGCAGAGCCCTGGCCTTGTATCTGCGTGCGCCGTCAATCCGCCGCCGCCAGCCCGGCGTGACGCCGCTGCGTCGCGCGCAGACGGGCGACGCGGACCGGCACCGGCGGGTGCGAGTAGTGATACAGCGCGTACAGCGCGTCCGGCGTCAGCGTGCTGGCGTTATCGCTCGACAACCGGACCAGGGCCGAGACCATGGCATCGACGCCGGCATGGTCGCGCGCGAACTCGTCGGCCTGGAACTCGTGCCGGCGCGAGATCCAGTTGCCGAGCAGGGAGGCGAGCGGGCCGGCCAGCGACCAGCACAGCAGGCAGGCCAGCAGCGACAGCGCCGCGTCCTGGTGACGGATGCCGAAGGCGGGCAGCAGCCAGGGCTGGCGTGCCAGCCAGCCGAAGCCGGCGAGCACGACGAACAGGATCGCCGCCGAGCGGACCAGTCCCTGCAGCACGTGGCCGTGGCGGAAATGGCCGAGCTCGTGGGCGATGATCGCGCGCACCTCGTCGAGCGGGCTGCCCTCGACCAGCGTGTCGAACAGCACGATCCGCTTGGTGCGTCCGAAGCCGACGAAATAGGCGTTGCCGTGCGAGGACCGCCGGGAGGCGTCCATGGTGAACAGCGCCGAGGTGCGGAAGCCGCACTCCTGCATCAGCGCCAGGATGCCGCGACGCAGTTCGCCATCCGGCAGCGGCGTGAAGCGGTTGAAGCGCGGCGCGATCAGCCGGACGTAGAGCGCCGGCATCGACAGCATCAGCACCACCAGCCCGAGCCAGGCATAGAGCCACCACAGGCCGGTGGCATGCGCGATCAGCCAGAAGCCGCCGAACAGCAGCGGCGCACCGAGCCCGAGGGACAGGGCCCAACCCTTCAGCCGGTCGCGCAGATAGAGCGACGGGGTGGTCCGGTTGAAGCCGAAGCGCTGCTCGACGACGAAGGTGGCATACAGCGAGAACGGCAGCGACAGCAGCGCGCCGATGGCGGCGTAGGCCAGCACGAAGCCGACGCTGCGGCCGAGCGAAGGCGGCGTGACCGATGCCAGTAGCCCGTACAGCAGGTCGAAGCCGGCGAGCAGCCAGGCGGCGCCGAGGACCCACTGCCAGGCCGCGCGCCAGATCGCCAGGCGCTCGCGGGTGATGGTGTAGTCGGCGGCGCGCCGGTGCTGTTCCACGCTCACGGCGTCCGTGAAATCGTCCGGTACCCGCGCGCGATGCGCCAGCACGTGGGCCATGTGTCGGCGCGACAGCCACAGCGACAGCAGCATCTCCACGAGCGACATCGCGAGCAGCAGGGCGAGCAGGGGTGGAACATGCATCGCCTGCAGGTGGCGGCGCCGGCAAGGTTTGGCAATACGGCGAAGCGCTGGTCGTGGAAGGCCTGCGTCGTGGTCACCGGAACATCGGGCGAGCCAGTCCTCAATCCAGACCGGCGCTGGTCGCATCCGCGACGTCGACGGCATCGACACCGGCGATCTCCCCGAGGCGCGCCACCAGGCGCGCGATCGGCAGAGTGCCGCGGACCTCGAGCGAGATCGTGACCAGGCGGGGCAACGCGGGCCGATCCTGCACGACCTTGGCGTCGTCGTCGGCGTCCTGCGCCTGCTCCCGGTCGAGCCCGGCACCCTTTTCCAGCCGCACGCTGTCGATCGCGAAACGCTGCGCGGTGCAGGCGAGCAGGATCGACCGCAACAGGCCGCGCCCGTCCTGGTAGGAGATCCGGATCAGCGTCGAGGCCCAGCGCGAGCGCGGCAGCCGCCTGACCAGGGGAGGAAGGGCGAACATGATGGTGAGGTGACCGAGCGCTGCCGCGACCGCCAGGATCGGCAGGCCGGCGCCGCAGGCCATGCCGAGGGCCGCGGTCATCCACACCGAGGCCGCCGTGGTCAGACCCTGCACGGCGTCCCTTCGCATGAAGATCACGCCGCCGCCGATGAAGCCGATGCCGGAGACGATTTGTGCCGCGATCCGCGACGGATCGAGCACCACCCGGTCGTTCACCAGGATGTCCATGAAGCCGTATTTCGAGATCAGCATGATCAGGGCGGAGGCCAGGCCGACGAGCGTGGTGGTGCGCAGGCCGGCACTCTTCTGCCGGATCTCCCGCTCCAGCCCGACAACCGCGGACAGCGCGACGGCGAGCGCCAGTTCGCCCAGTTGCAGCCATGCCTGACCGACGAAACTTCCCAAGCCCATGATGTTTACGCTATCCACGTTTGACACTTGGTTTACGCGTCGCGGCACAAGTCCTGATTGGGTACTGAAGCCTCACGATCACCGAACTCGGCAGGATGATTGCGTGAAGGCACAGCGGAAAGTCGAACAGAAGGCCCGCTCCCGTCCGGGGCTGCGACAGCAATATGCCGCCCTGCCGGTCCGCGTCGATGCCGAGGGGCATGTCCAGGTGCTGCTGCTGACCTCGCGCGGCACCCGGCGCTGGATCATCCCCAAGGGCTGGCCGATGGCCAAGCTGTCGCCCGCGGCGGCCGCCGCACGCGAAGCCTACGAGGAAGCCGGCATCACCGGCACGATCCGCGACGAGGCTCCGATCGGGCGCTATCGCTACGTCAAGTGGATCGATCGCGGCCGCAAGACCGAGATCGAGGTCGAGGTGTTTCTGCTGCACGTGACGCGACAGCTCGATCGGTGGCCGGAACAGGCCGAGCGCGGCACCCGCTGGTGCGATCCCGAGGAGGCCGCCGGGATGGTCGAGGAGCCGGAACTGGCCGCGCTGCTGCGTCGGGCGCCCAGCGTATGCCATGCCGGGAACTAAGCTTGGGGCTCCACCCCATCAATCCGCTTCGCGTCTCGGTCCCCAAGAGGCCAGCCTCTGGAAACCTCTTAAATAAACGGATTCTCAAGGCTCCGCCTTGAGCGGGTCCAGGGCAGAGCCCTGGCCTGGTATCAGCCGGGACTGAAGAACCGGTTCGGCGGGCGCGGCAGCCCCAGGTTCTCGCGCAACGTGCGGCCCTCGTATTCCCGCCGGAACAGCCCGCGCCGCTGCAGCTCCGGCACCACCTGGGTGACGAAGTCGTCGAGGCCGCCCGGCAGCCAGGAAAACATCACGTTGAACCCGTCCGAGCCGCGCTCCTCGAGCCATTGCTGCATCGAGTCGGCGATGTCGGCGGCAGTGCCGACGAAGGCGAGGCCGGAATAGCTGCCGGCGCGCTGCGCCAGTTCCCGCACGGTGAGGTGGTCGCGACGGGCGTCGGCGACGATGCGGTCGCGCGCGCTGCGGCTGGCGTTGGATTGCGGGATCTCCGGCAACGGACCGTCGAGATCGGCACCCGAGACGTCGTGCCCGAGGGCCGCCGACAGCGAGGCGATGCCGCTATCGGCATGCACCAGGCCGTCCAGGTGCGCTCGCCTGGCCCGAGCGTCGGCCAGGCTGTCACCGACCACGACGAAGGCTGCCGGCAGGATCTTCAGGTGATCGGAATCGCGGCCGATCGCGGCCATGCGTCGCTTCACGTCGGCGTAGAAACGCTTCCCGGCCGCGAGGTCGGGCTCGGCGGCGAACACCACCTCCGCGGTCTCGGCGGCGAGCTGGCGTCCGGGCTCCGAGGCGCCGGCCTGCACGATCACCGGCCAGCCCTGCACGGGACGGGCGATGTTGAGCGGGCCGCGCACGCTCAGATGCTCGCCGCGATGGTCGAGCACGTGCATCCGCTCGGGGTCAAAATACAGGCCGGCCTCGACGTCGCGCACGAAGGCGTCGTCCGCGAAGCTGTCCCACAGACCGGTCACCACGTCGGTGAACTCGCGCGCGCGCCGATAGCGCGCGTCATGGTCGAGCTCGCTGTCGTAGCCGAAGTTCAGCGCCGCGTCCGGGTTGGCGGTGGTGACGACGTTCCAGCCGGCACGGCCGCCGCTCAGATGGTCGAGCGAGGCGAACCGGCGGGCGACGTGATACGGCTCCTCGAAGCTGGTCGAGGCGGTGGCGACGAGGCCGATATGATCGGTTACCGCGGCCAGCGCCGAGAGCAGGGTGAAAGGCTCGAACGACGTCACCGTATGGCTGCGCTTGAGCGCCGTGGTCGGCATGTTGAGCACGGCGAGGTGGTCGGCCATGAAGAAGGCGTCGAACCGGCCGCGTTCCAGCGTCTGCGCGAAGCGCTTGAGGTGGGCGAAGTTGAAGTTCGCATCCGGATAGGCGCCGGGATAGCGCCAGGCGCCGGTATGGATGCTGACCGGGCGCATGAAGGCGCCGAGATGCAGCTGACGGGTCATCGCGTCGTCTCCGTTCGTGCGGCGGACAGGATGGCGCCGAGCAGCCCGGGGAAGCGCTGCTCGATTTCGACCGTGCGGGCGACGTTGACGAGTGCAGCCCCGTGCCGCTCGGACTGCACCAGCCCGGCATCGCGCAGCACCCGGATGTGATGCGACAGGCTGGATTTCGGCAAGCTCGGCGGCGCGCAGCGCCTGCAGCTCAGCGGTGCCGCAGCACCCAGGCTGAGGGTCTGGAACAAGGTCAGCCGCACCGGCTCGGCCAGCGCATGCAGCACGCCTCGCAGGCTGATCGTCTCGACCGGGGGGTGCAGCAGCGGACGCATCCGGCAGCAGATCGTGGGCCGGAGCGCTTGGTTCAAGGGTGCGGAACTCTTGCACCGGGCAGGGCCGGGGCGCATATCGACCGGATCCCGGAGGGAGGCCCGCATGATCGACCTGCATTACTGGACCACGCCGAACGGCCACAAGGTGACGATGCTGCTGGAGGAGACCAGCCTGCCGTATCGCGTCGTGCCGGTGAACATCGGCAAGGGCGAGCAGTTCACGCCGGACTTCCTGGCGATCGCTCCCAACAACCGCATCCCGGCGATCGTCGATCATGCGCCGGATGGCGGCGGCGCACCGGTATCGGTGTTCGAGTCCGGCGCGATCCTGCTCTATCTCGCCGAGAAGACCGGGCAGTTCATCCCGACCGGCCTGCGCGGGCGGGTCGAGACGCTGCAATGGCTGTTCTGGCAGATGGGCGGCCTCGGTCCGATGGCCGGGCAGAACCACCATTTCCGCAACTACGCGCCGGAGAAGATCCCGTACGCGATCGACCGCTACGTCAACGAGACCAACCGGCTCTACGGCGTGCTGAACAAGCGGCTTGCCGATCGCCCCTACGTCGCCGGCGACGCCTATTCGATCGCCGACATGGCGAGCTATCCGTGGATCCTGCCCGACGCACAGGGCCAGAACCTGGACGACTTCCCCGATCTCGCGCGCTGGCACGCCTCGATCAAGGCGCGACCGGCGACGCAACGAGCCTACGCGCTGGTGCAGGAGATCAATCCGAACGCCGGCGGCATCCGCACGGAAGCGGAGCGCCGGGTCCTGTTCGGACAGACCGCGGCGCCGAGGAGCTAGA
>CAXUCM010000266.1:0-1095 GCA_964249315.1 uncultured Acetobacteraceae bacterium
CGGGCTCGTTGACGCCTAACCGGGCTGTGTGCTGCACCTGCTGCGCCGGGGGCGCGGCCGGCATCTCCGGCGGCACCGCGACGCGGGCGACCGCGAGTGCGATGCCGGCATGACGCAGATGCCGGTGGATCTGCCCGAACAGCTCGGTGCGCGCGAGGCCGAGATCGGCACTCCGGGCGACGCTGAAGCCGACCTCGTAGACGGCGCCGTCGCCCTGCATCGCCGTGCAGCTCACCGACGGCGCCGGCTCGGACAGCATCACCCGGCAGGTGCGGGCGGCGGCGGCGAGCACGGCAAGGCACCGCGCGGGCGAGGCGGCCGCGTCGATGGTGACGCTGACGCTGTCGCCACGGGTCGTCGTCGGCGCGCTGCGATTGACCAGCCTGGCCTTGGCCATGACGCTGTTCGGCACCACGGCGATGTTGTCCTGCAGGGTGGCGATTTGCGTCGAGCGCCAGCCGACCTGCACCACGTGGCCCTCGATGCCGCCCTCGACCCAGAGCAGGTCGCCGGCCTTGTACGGCCGCTCCAGCCCGACCGCGATGCCGGAGAACACGTCCGAGAGCGTGCTCTGCAGCGCCAGGCCAAGCACGATGGCGATCACCCCGGAGGTCGCCAGCAGTCCGCGGATCGGCACGCCGAAGGCGAAGTTGACGATGGCGAGGCCGCTGGCGACGTAGATCGCGCCGGCGATCAGGTCGGAGACGATCTGCGTCTCGCGCGGCCGATGCTCCAGCACCACCAGCATCCGCACGATGCCGGCGACCACGCGGGCGCCGGTCAGCCACCAGGCCGCCTCGATGAGCTGCTCCCAGAACTGCGCGCCGGCATCCCCGGTGCTGAAACGCGGCCGCAGCGGCGAGCCGAGGATGCGTTGCTCGATCAGCGTCAGCAGCGCGAACACGCCGATGCGAAAGGCGGCCGACACCCACAGCGGCCAGCCGGGACGCAGGCGCGGGATGAGCCCGCCGGCGAGCACCAGGACGGTGGCGAGCAGCAACGGCACGAACGGATCGCTCGGCGCGACGGTCACGGATCGGATGGCCTCGTCGGCGGCGGCATCGAGCCGGCAGCATTCCACGACGCCGATGCCGG
>CAXUCM010000266.1:1105-5374 GCA_964249315.1 uncultured Acetobacteraceae bacterium
AGCGTGGCCGAGCTCGACGAGCACGCCTCCAGGCTGGCGGCGATGCAGCTCTCGTTCGCCGCGCAGATGGAGCGCGGAGCAGCACTGGCCGCAGCGGCGCGCGACGCGCTGTCGCAGCCCGACGCCGATGCCGGCGCCAGGGCGGGCCTGAGAAAGGCCAGGGGTTTCACCCCTGGACCCCGATCAAGGGCGAAGCCTTGGAAATCCTTCTTGTTCTTCATCCTCGCGCGTCGCCCGAAGGACCGTCGGCAACCTGCGATTACAAATGGATTTTAAAGGCTTCGCCTTTGATGGGGTTCAAGGGGCGACGCCTCTTGCTTGCCGCTATACCGGCAACGGATATTGGTCTAGGCATAGGTGCCGAGATGCGCTCGCATGCGCAATGAATTCGATCGCCTCGGGCGAGGACCGGAACGCCCTCGTCTGTCCAGGGAGCCGCATCCATGACGAAATGGGTCTACAGCTTTGGCGCGGATCGCAACGAGGGTCGCGCCGACATGCGCGACCTGCTCGGCGGCAAGGGCGCCAACCTGGCCGAGATGGCCGGGATCGGGCTGCCGGTGCCGCCCGGCTTCACCATCACCACCGAGGTCTGCACCGCCTTCTACGATAACGGCAGGCGCTATCCGGACGAGCTGGCCGCCCAGGTCACCGAGGCGATGGCGCAGATCGAGGCCGCGGTCGGGTTGCGCTTCGGCGATGCCGACCGGCCGCTGCTGGTGTCGGTGCGGTCGGGCGCCCGCGTCTCGATGCCCGGCATGATGGACACCGTGCTCAATCTCGGCCTGAACGACGATACCGTGCGCGGCCTGCAGGCCTCGTCGGGCGATCCGCGCTTCGCCTGGGACAGCTACCGCCGGTTCATCCAGATGTACGGCTCGGTGGTGCTCGGCGTCAGCCACCATCATTTCGAGGAGATCATCGAGGACGTCAAGAACGAGCTCGGCGAGCTGGAGGACACCGCGCTGACCGCCGACGTCTGGCAGCAGGTGGTGGACTCGTACAAGGACCTGGTCGCCCGCGAGACCGGCAGCCCGTTCCCGCAGGATCCCGAGGCGCAGCTGTGGGGCGCCGTCGGTGCCGTGTTCGGCTCCTGGATGAACCCGCGCGCCGGCACCTATCGCCGCCTGCACGACATCCCGGCGAGCTGGGGCACCGCGGTCAACGTGCAGGCGATGGTGTTCGGCAACATGGGGGCGGACTGCGCCACCGGCGTGTGCTTCACCCGCGATCCGTCCACCGGCGAGAACCTGTTCTACGGCGAGTACCTGGTCAACGCGCAGGGCGAGGACGTGGTCGCCGGCATACGCACGCCGCAGCCGATGTCCGAGGCGCGCGCCAAGGAGGGCGAGACCTCGATGGAGCGCGCGCTGCCGGACGCCTATCGCGAGCTGCTCGGCGTGCGCGACACGCTGGAGCGGCACTATCGCGACATGCAGGACATCGAGTTCACCGTCCAGCAGAACAAGCTCTACATGCTGCAGACGCGCTCCGGCAAACGCACCGCGGCAGCCTCCCTGCGCATCGCCATCGAGATGGCCGAGGAGGGCCGGATCAGCCACGAGGAGGCGATCCGCCGGGTCACTCCCTCCTCGCTCGACCAGCTGCTGCACCCGACGCTCGATCCGAAGGCCGAGCGCACCGTGATCTCGCGCGGCCTGCCCGCTTCGCCGGGGGCCGCCGCCGGCGCCATCGCCTTCTCCTCCGACGAGGTCGAGCTGCGCGCCTCGCGCGGCGAGGACGTGATCCTGGTGCGCATCGAGACCAGCCCGGAGGACGTGCACGGCATGCATGCCGCACGCGGCGTGCTGACCACGCGCGGCGGCATGACCAGCCACGCCGCCGTGGTGGCGCGCGGCATGGGACGCGTCTGCGTCGCCGGCTGCGGCGGCATCCGTGTCGACTACAAGAAGCAGACGCTCTCGGCCGGCGGCCACGAGCTCCGGGCCGGCGACTGGATCACCCTGGACGGCTCCACCGGCGAGGTGTTCGCCGGTCGCGTCGCCACGATCGAGCCGACCCTGTCGGGCGATTTCGCTCGGCTGATGTCCTGGGCCGACGCGGTGCGCCGGATGAAGGTGCGCACCAACGCCGAGACCCCGGAGGATGCCAGGACGGCGCACAAGTTCGGCGCCGAGGGCATCGGCCTGTGCCGCACCGAGCACATGTTCTTCGCGCCCGAGCGCATCGGCGCGGTGCGGCAGATGATCATGGCCGAGGACGAGGCGGCGCGTCGCCGCGCGCTCGGGACGCTGCTGCCGTTCCAGCGCGACGATTTCGCCTCGCTGTTCCGGATCATGGCCGGGCTGCCGGTGACGATCCGGCTGCTCGATCCGCCGCTGCACGAGTTCCTGCCGCATACGGATGCGGAGATCGCCGAGGTCGCGCGCGGGCTGGGCAAGAGCGTGGACGAGCTGCGCGAGCGCGGCGCGGCGCTGGCGGAGAGCAACCCGATGCTCGGCCATCGCGGCTGCCGGCTCGGCATCACCTATCCCGAGATCTACGCCATGCAGGCGCGCGCCATCTTCGAGGCGGCGGTGCTGGTCGGCGGCGAGACCGGCAAGCCGGTGGTGCCCGAGATCATGATCCCGCTGGTCGGCACCGCGCGCGAGCTGGAGCTCACCCGCGCCGAGGTCGAGCGCGTCGCCCGCGAGGTCATCGGCAGCTCGGGCACCGCGATCGAATACCAGGTCGGCACCATGATCGAGCTGCCGCGCGCCGCCCTGACCGCGGACGCGATCGCCGCCCACGCCGACTTCTTCTCGTTCGGCACCAACGACCTCACCCAGACCACCTTCGGCCTGTCGCGCGACGATGCCGGCAGCTTCCTGCCGCACTATGTCGAGCGCGAGATCTGGCCGAAGGACCCGTTCGTGACCCTCGACGTGGACGGCGTCGGCGCGCTGGTCGAGATCGCGGTGCGCAAGGGACGCACACGCAAGCCGGCGCTGAAGCTCGGCATCTGCGGCGAGCATGGCGGCGATCCGGCCTCGATCCATTTCTGCGAGCAGGCGGGACTCGACTACGTCTCCTGCTCGCCGTTCCGGGTGCCGATCGCGCGCCTGGCGGCGGCCCAGGCGGTGCTGATGCGCACCCGGACGGCCGCGGAGTAGCTGCAGGCCCTCACGGCATGGACGAGCACCGCATTGCCCTGCACCTGGTCTCGGACGCCACCGGCGAGACGCTGAACTCGATCGCGCGCGCCACCGTGGCGCAGTTCGAGCACGCGCACATCGTCTACCACCGCTGGAACCTGATCCGCACCCGCCTGCACCTGCATCGGGTGCTGCAGGGCATCGAGGCGGATCCGGGACCGGTGCTGTCCTCGATGATGGACCGCAAGCTCAAGGGCGAGCTCGACATCGCCTGCGACCACCTCAAGGTGCAGGTGGTCAACGTGCTCGACCCGGTGCTGGCGGTGCTGCAGGACACGCTCGGCGAAAAGGCGCAGGGACGTCCCGGCAGCCAGTACGTGCTCGACGAGGACTACTACAAGCGCATCGACGCCATGCACTACGTGCTGGCGCACGATGACGGCCAGTCCGTCGAGGGTCTGCGCCAGGCCGACGTGGTGCTGGTCGGCGTCTCGCGTGCCTCGAAGACGCCGACCTGCTTCTATCTCGCCAATCGCGGGGTCAAGGCAGCCAACGTGCCGCTGGTGCCGAGCGTGCCGCTGACGCCATCGCTGTTCGAGCTGGACTGTCCCGTGGTCGGATTGACCATCGATCCGCGCACGCTGGTCGAGATCCGCCGGCACCGGGTGCGCGCGATCGCGCCCGGCGGCCAGATGGGCAATATCGACGAGGCCAGCAACACCTATATCGACCCGGAGACGGTCCGCGCCGAAGTGGTCTGGGCGCGACGGCTATGCACCCGCAACGGCTGGCCGGTGGTCGATGTCAGCCACCGCTCGATCGAGGAGACCGCGGCCTCGATCATCGAGCTCGGCCAGCTCTGGCAGATCCGGCACAAGGCCAGGCCGGACTGAACGGCACGAACGTCCCAGCGCATCCGGCGTTGAGACGACGACACTCAATCCTGGAGCGCCCGCATGTTGACCATCCTCATCATCGTCCTGATCGTCCTGGCCCTCGGCAGCGGCGGCTACGGCTATCGTTCCGGCTGGTACGGCGGCTCACGCGGCACCGGCTTCAACGGTCTCGGCCTGCTGCCGCTGATCCTGATCATCGTCGTGCTGTTCCTGCTGTTCAACGGTGGGCTGGTCACCTCGACGGCGCAGGCGCCTTAGCAGGGGCACAAGGCCAGGGC
>CAXUCM010000267.1:0-5363 GCA_964249315.1 uncultured Acetobacteraceae bacterium
GGGGTAGCGCCCGATCGGACGGGTGTTGAACATCCGGAAGAAGGTGGCGACCTCGTACACCCGGATCGGCGGCATGCCGAGCCGCGCCGCGACCGCGTCCATGCCGACGCGCGGCACCCAGCCGCTGCCGGTCTCGCGACGCATCTGCCGCTGCACCAGGTAGAGCAGCGGGATCACCCCGCTGGCGAGACGCGACTCCGGATACCGGGCCAGGATGCGCGCGATCTCCGCCTCGCTCTCCTCGTCGAAGACGAACCGGTCCGGCTGCTTCGACGGCGCCCCGCTCGGCATGTGGCCGGGCGAACCGAAGCCGATATTCTCGGCGGAAGAATGACCCGACATGCGCGCTACCTGTCGACCTCTCCGAACACCAGGTCGATCGACCCGATGATCGCCACCGCGTCGGCCAGCATGTGCCGGCGCGCCATCTCGTCGAACGCCTGCAGGTTGGCGAACCCGGTCGGCCGGATCTTGCACCGGTACGGCCGGTTGCTGCCGTCCGCCACCAGGTAGACCGCGAACTCGCCCTTCGGGCTCTCCGTCGCCGTGTAGGTCGCGCCTGCGGGCACGTGGTAGCCTTCGGTGAAGAGCTTGAAGTGATGGATCAGCGCCTCCATCGAGCGCTTCATCTCGCGTCGCGTCGGCGGCGAGATCTTGTTGTCCTGCACCTTGATCGGGCCGGAAGGCATCCGCGCCACGCACTGCCTGATGATCTTCACGCTCTCGCGCATCTCGGCGACGCGGACCAGGTAGCGGTCGTAGCAGTCGCCGTTGCGCGCCACCGGCACCGCGAAATCGACCTGGTCGTAGGCGTCGTACGGCTGCGAGCGGCGCAGGTCCCACGGCACGCCGGAAGCGCGCAGGTTCGGGCCGGAGAAGCCCCAGGCCAGCGCCTGCTCGGCGCTGAACGCGCCGATCCCGACGGTGCGCTGCTTCCAGATCCGGTTGCCGGTGAGCAGCCCCTCGAGATCGTCGATGAAGGTCGGAAAGCGCTCGCTCCACGCGCCGATCTTTTCCAGCAGCCCGTCGGGGAGGTCGCGGGCGATGCCGCCCGGCCGGAAATAGTTCGCATGGTAGCGCGCACCCGAGGCCGCCTCGTAGAACTCGAGCAGCTTCTCGCGCTCCTCGTAGCCCCAAAGCGCCGGCGTCAGCGCGCCGCAATCAAGTCCGAACGAGGTGACGTTGAGCAGGTGGTTGAGGATCCGGGTGATCTCCGCGAACATCGTGCGGATCCACTTGGCCCGGTCCGGGATGGTCAGGTCGAGCAGCTTCTCGGTCGCCAGCGCGAAGGCCTGCTCCATGCACATCGGCGAGACGTAGTCGAGCCGGTCGAAATACGGCAGCGCCTTCATGTAAGTCTTGTATTCGATCAGCTTCTCGGTGCCGCGATGCAGCAGCCCGATATGCGGCGATGCGCGCGCCACCACCTCGCCGTCCATCTCCAGCACCAGCCGCAGCACGCCGTGCGCGGAAGGGTGCTGCGGACCGAAATTCAGCGAATGGCTGTCGATCTCGACGGTCTTGATGCGCGCGTCGGTCTCCGCCGTGTCCGGCTTCATCGTGTTCGGGATATCGTCGCGCAGGACGATGTCGCCGCCGGTTTCGGTCAGCATGTCGTTCATCGTGCTCCTCCGGGAGCGGGCGGGTTCTGCCGGGTCTCATGCGCCTTCTCGTCGCCCGGCAGCGTCAGCACGCCTTCCCAGGGGGACTCGAAGTCGAAATTGCGGAAATCCTGGGTCAGCTTGACCGGCTCGTAGACCACCTGCCGGCGGTCGACGTCGTAGCGCACCTCGACATAGCCGGTCAGCGGGAAGTCCTTGCGCAGCGGATGCCCCTCGAAGCCGTAATCGGTGAGGATCCGACGCAAATCCTGGTGGTCGGAGAACAGCACCCCGAACAGGTCGTAGCACTCGCGCTCCCACCAGGTCGCGGCCGGCCAGATCCGGTGCACCGACGGCACCGGCTGCACCTCGTCGGTGGTGACGATGACGCGGACGCGCTGGTTGCGGCTCACCGAGAGCAGGTTGTAGACGACGTCGAACCGCTCGGCCCGCTCGGGAAAGTCGACGCCGCACAGATCCATCATCTGCTCGAAGCGGCAGCCCGGATCGTCGCGCAGCAGCGTCATCACCGACAGCAGCGCGGCACGGGAGGTGCGCACCACCAGCTCGCCGTGCTCGATGCCGGCGCCGGTGATCCCCGGCACCCGGGTCGCCAGCCGGACGGCGAGCGAGGCGATCGCACCGCCGCTGCGCGCGAACTCAGCCACGCAGGATCGTCCCGGTCCGGCGGATCTTCTTCTGCAACTGCAGGATGCCGTACACCAGCGCCTCCGCGGTGGGCGGGCAGCCCGGCACGTAGATGTCGACCGGCACGATGCGGTCGCAGCCGCGCACCACCGAATAGCTGTAGTGGTAGTAGCCGCCGCCATTGGCGCACGAGCCCATCGAGATCACCCAGCGCGGCTCGGCCATCTGGTCGTAGACCCGTCGCATCGCCGGCGCCATCTTGTTGGTCAGGGTGCCGGAGACGATCATCACGTCCGCCTGTCGCGGCGAGCCGCGCGGGATGATGCCGAGCCGGTCGAGGTCGTAGCGCGGCATGAAGGCGTGGATCATCTCCACCGCGCAGCAGGCCAGCCCGAACGAGAGCGGCCACAGGCTGCCGGTGCGGCCCCAGTTCACCAGCTTGTCGAGGTTGGCCACGACGAAGCCCTTCTCGGTGATCTCGCCGGTGATGCCGCGGACCACCGCATCCTGCTGCGGACCCGGCGGCAGCGCCTCGCGGTTCCAAGTCAGCTCGGTCGATACATCGGTACTCATCGCCAACTCATTCCCAATCCAGCGCACCCTTGCGCCATTCGTAGATGAAACCGACCGTCAGCACGGCGAGGAAGCCCATCATCGACAGGAACCCGAACCACCCGATCTTCGCCAGGCTGATCGCCCAGGGAAACAGGAAGGCGACCTCGAGATCGAAGATGATGAACAGGATCGCCACCAGGTAGAAGCGAACGTCGAAGCGTCGACGTGCATCGTCGAAGGCGTCGAACCCGCACTCGTAGGCGCTCAGCTTCTCGGCATACGGCTTCTGCTGGGCCGCCAGCAACGAGGCACCGAGCATCGCGCCGGCAATGCCGAACGCGATCACGCCGAAGACCAGGACGGGAAAGTAGCTCGCAACTACCGCGTGCATGATGTTCTCTCTTCTGACCGGTGCCGCGACGCCGGAACCGCCTCGTCGCCGCCGTCGCCGGCGCGCCAACTCGCTGAAAACAATCTGGGTCTGCACGCACGGAACGAACAGGGTGCAGCGCAGCAATTCGTGCCGTCGCAGTATCGCATAGCGGTGAGGTTATTGCATTTACGCCGGGGCAACTCTCTCCGATCCTTGATCGGCCGGATCGGAGATGGCGCGAGTGACGGGGCTCGAACCCGCGACCTCCGGCGTGACAGGCCGGCGCTCTAACCAACTGAGCTACACCCGCAACTGGCGTGAGCGACGGCTTAAAGGCCGCACCCGGCGCCGTCAACCCGGCCGTATCCGTGTGGTGGGCGGTGACGGTTTCGAACCGCCGACCCTCTCGGTGTAAACGAGACGCTCTACCGCTGAGCTAACCGCCCTTGTGATCGCTTGACACAGCAAGGCCAGGGCTCTGCCCTGGACCCGCTCAAGGCGAAGCCTTGAGAATCCATCTATCAAGAGGTTTCCAAAGGCGAGCCTTTGGCGGGGTTTGGGGCGGAGCCCCAAGACCCTCGGCGAGCGACCTAGCTGACCGCGTCCTTCAGTGTCTTGCCGGGCTTGAAGCGGACCGAGGTCGAGGCCGGAATGTCCATCTTTTCGCCGGTGCGCGGATTGCGTCCCTTGGCCGCCTTGCGTTGCGCCGTGACGAACGTGCCGAATCCCACAAGCCGAACTTCCTGCTTGTTCTTCAGTGCCTTCTCGATGGAGGCGAACACCGCGTCGACGACCTCGCCGGCCTTGGCCTTGGGCAGGTCGGCCTCGTCGGCGACCGCAGAAACCAGTTCCTGCTTGTTGAGCGGCTTCTCCATCTCACGCCTTTCCATCCTGGGCATGGGTCGCCGCTCCACGACCCGCGCCGTTCGCGATTGCTATCCTGCCCGGAGAGCGCGGGGCATGTAACAGTAAGGTTCCCCGTTCTGCCCCGTCAACGAAGCATCCCGGGGAACCTTGCGCGTGCAGGACGGATCAGTGCGGCAGTGACGGACTTACGGCAGTCCCCGCGGTCGCGGCGACCGTCTCCGCCGGCTCTTCCCACTCGATCGGCTCGGGCGAGCGGACCAGCGCCTGGGCGATCACGTCATCGACGTGTGCGACCGGGATCAGCTTGAGGTGCTTGCGCACGCTGTCGGGAATTTCGGCAAGATCCTTCTCGTTCTCCTTCGGGAAGAACACGGTGGTGATCCCGGCCCGCAGCGCGGCCAGCAGCTTCTCCTTCAGCCCGCCGATCGGCAGCACGCGTCCGCGCAGCGTGATCTCGCCGGTCATCGCCACGTCGCGACGGATCGGGATGCCGGTCATCACGCTGATCAGCGACGTCGCCATGGCGATGCCCGCCGACGGCCCGTCCTTCGGGGTGGCGCCCTCCGGGACGTGCACGTGGATGTCGCGCTTCTCGAGCAGCGTCGGCTTGATGCCGAAGCTGATCGACCGGCTGCGCACGTAGCTGAGCGCTGCCGAGACGCTTTCCTGCATGACGTCGCCGAGCTTGCCCGTGGTCTTCACCGCGCCCTTGCCGGGCACCATCACGCTCTCGATGGTCAGGATCTCGCCGCCGACCTCGGTCCAGGCGAGACCGGTGACGACGCCGACCATGTCCTCGGACTCCGCCTCACCGTAGCGGAACCGCTTCACCCCGGCATACTTCTCCAGGTTCTTCCGGGTGATCGCGACCTTCTTGGCCTTGCCGGTGACGATCTCCTTGACCGCCTTGCGCGCCAGGTTGGCGATCTCGCGCTCCAGGTTGCGCACGCCCGCCTCGCGCGTGTAGGTGCGCACCAGCTCGCGCAGCGCATCGTCGCTGATCGACCACTCCTCGGGCTTGAGGCTGTGCGCGTCGGTCTGCTTGAAGATCAGGTGCCGCTTGGCGATCTCGACCTTCTCGTCCTCGGTGTAGCCGGCGATCCGGATGATCTCCATGCGGTCGAGCAGCGGCTGCGGCATGTGCAGGCTGTTCGCCGTGGTCACGAACATCACGTCGGAGAGGTCGTAATCCACTTCGAGATAGTGGTCGGCGAAGGTGCTGTTCTGCTCCGGATCGAGCACCTCGAGCAGGGCCGCCGACGGATCGCCGCGCCAGTCGGCGCCGAGCTTGTCGATCTCGTCGAGCAGGAACAGCGGGT
>CAXUCM010000268.1:0-5356 GCA_964249315.1 uncultured Acetobacteraceae bacterium
GATGATCGCTGTCAATCGGCGTCCAAAAAGGACCTTCTATCGGCGTGCAATCGGGACCCCCTTTTCGACGCAGATCGGTCGACCTTCTTCACACCCTGTTCTTGAACCGCCAGCTCTCGTTGCCCGTCTCCACGATGTCGCAGTGATGGGTCAGCCGGTCGAGCAGCGCTGTTGTCATCTTCGCGTCGCCGAACACGCTGGGCCACTCGCCAAAGGCCAGGTTGGTGGTGACGATCACCGAGGTCTGCTCGTAGAGGCGGCTGATCAGGTGGAACAGCAGCTGGCCGCTGGACTGGGCAAACGGCAGGTAGCCCAGCTCATCGAGCACCACGAAATCCATACGGCACAGATAGTCGGCCATCCGCCCCTGTTTGCCCGCGCGCCCCTCAGCCTCGAGCCGGTTCACCAAATGGACGACGTTGAAGTAGCGCCCGCGCACCCCGCCGCGGATGAAGGAGCGGGCGATTGCGATGGCCAGGTGGGTCTTGCCCGTGCCGGTGCCGCCGACCAGCACGACGTTGCGCTGGTGGGCGACGAAGTTCCCGCTGGCCAGGTCGCGCAACAGGGTCTCGTTGATCGGCGTGCCGTCAAAGACGAAGTCCTCGACGTCTTTGGCCAGCGGCAGCTTGGCGATCGCAATCTGGTAACGGATCGAGCGTGCCTGCTTCTCCGAGATCTCCGCCGTCAGCAGATCGCCGACGATGCGGGTCGGCTCGTGTTGGCGTTTCACCGCAGTGCCGATGATCTCGTCGTAGGTGGCCTTCATGCCATAGAGCTTCAGCTCCGCCATGGCGGTCAGGATCTCGGAACGCTCCATCACACAGGTCTCCTCAGGGTGTTGTATCGGGCGCAATCCGCCGTCGGCGCATGGGTCAGGCGCAACGCGTCGGGTGTCAGGATGGTCAGCGGAGGCGTGGGCTCGCGCTGCCGGGCCAGCACGTTGAGGACAACGTCGGCAGAGTGGACGCCCTCGCGCAGCGCCTCGAGGCAGGCAGCTTCCACCGCGGGCAGCCCGTCGCTCAGCACCATCGTCAGGATTGACACCATCTGCCGGTCGCCGTCGGCGCTGCCTGCCAGCTTGCGGCGGATCCGCTCCAACCCGGCGGGCAGCAGCCAATCCTTGAACGGCGCGCCGTTGCGCAGCGCGCCGGGCTTGCGGGCCAACGCCGGGACGTAGTGCCAAGGATCGAACACCGTCTGGTCCCGGCCGAAACACCGGGGATGATCGCCGACCAGCAGCCCGGCCTGGCGTAGTTCGATCCGCTCGGCATAGGCTCGGATCTCCACCGGCCGCTCCACCGCGTGCGCCGAGACCGAGTAGCGGTTGTTATCAAACCGCACGAGGCAGGTCTTGGACACCGACGCGGACACCGCGTGGAAGCCGTCAAACCGACCGCCATAAGGCACGAGGCTTGGCCGCTCGGCCTCGAACATCTTCCAGACCGTCTTGTCGCGGACCTCCGGATGCCGGCGCGCCCGGCCATAGACGACGCATTGGTCCAGCAGCCAGGCGTTCAGCTCGTCGTAGCTCTTGACCCGGACCCGCGGGGTGAAGAACCGCTCCCGCACCAGGCCGACCTGGTTCTCGACCTGGCCTTTCTCCCAGCCTGACGACGGCGTGCACGCGACGGGATCGACCAGATAGTGGCTGCACATCTGAAGGAATCGGCGATTGTAGGCCCGCTCGCGGCCAACAAAGATCGTGTCGACCGCGGTTTTCATATTGTCGTAGATCCCGCGCGTGCAGGCGCCCTTGAAGAACGCAAAACCCTTGTCGTGGGCGTCGAACACCATCTCCTGCGTCTCGCGCGGGTACGCCCGGGCGAACAGCATTCGGCTGTGGCATAGGCGCAGGTGCGCCACCTTGATCGTCACCGTGGTGCCGCCGATCAGCACGACCTCATGGCTCCAGTCGAACTGATACGCCTCGCCGGGGGCAAAGCTCAGCGGCACGAACGCGTCCGCCGACGTCGACGCACGCTCGCGGCCCCACGACCGGGCATACCGCCGGACCGCGTCGTAGCCGCCCTCATAGCCCAGGCCGCGCAACGTCTCGAACACTCGGATCAGCGTCAGCCGCTCCCGGCTGGACTTCGCCTCGTTGGCCGTCAGCAGCGCGTCGAGCTTCTCCCGCCACTCGCCAAGGCGCGGCATCGGCTGCTGCTCGCGCTCATAATGAAAATCCGTCTCCTCGGACCGGATCACCTTGCGGACGGTTTTCCGAGAGACCCGCAGCTCCCGACAGATCGACTTGATCGATTTGCCCTGGACGAAATGGGCCCGACGGATCCGCGCAATCGTCTCCGCGACAAACATCCCAATCCGGCCCTCGTCATCACGAGAGCCACCGTGAACCCCACCGTCAGGGGGGGCCCGATTGGACGCCGATCACCCCGCTAACAGGGTCCCTTTTCCACGCCTGTTCACAGCCAGGGCTCTGCCCTGGACCCGCTTAAGGCTCAGCCTTGAGAATCCGTTTATCAAGAGGTTTCCAAAGGCAAGCCTTTGGCGAGGTTTGGGGCGGAACCCCAACTTCAATGCCTTTTGTTATAATAGTTGACTGGGTAGGTTCACCATCGGCAAACCGGGCACTCCAGCGCACGCACTCGTTCGGGCTCATGGCCCTCCTGATGGTAGAAGAAGTTGGACGTTGCGAAAGCCGTCCCGGTCAGGTGGGAAAAGCTTTCGATCGGTGCGGGACGGCCGATCAGCCAGCCTTGCAGCTCCTCGCAGCCCGCTTGGCGCAAGGCCCCGAGCTGGATCTCGGTCTCGACCCCTTCGGCAACCACCGGCACGCCAAGGCCGCGCGCAAGGCCTAGCACGGCCTGCACGATGGCCATGTCGTCGCCGTCGCTTGAGCCGCTGATGCCGGACACGAAGCTGCGATCGATCTTGATCTGGTCGAACGGGAACGCTCGCAGCGTCGCCAGCGAGGAGTAGCCGGTTCCGAAGTCGTCGAGCGCTATCTGCACGCCCAGCGCCTTGAGGCGTTTCAGGGCGACCAGAACGCGAGCCGGATCGCGGATCATCACGCCTTCGGTCACCTCCAGGACGAGCCGCTCGGGCGCCAGGCCCGTCGAGACGAGCACCTGCTCGACCAGTTCAGCGAAGGCCTCGCCCTGTTGCGCCTGAACCGGCGAGATGTTCACGGCTACCCGCAACGGGACCGCCCATCTTGCCGCCTCCCGACAGGCTTGCTCCAGGACCCAGGCGCCGATCGACAAGATGACTCCGCTTGCTTCTGCGATCGGGATGAACAAGTCGGGCGGTATCAGACCCCGCTCCGGGTGACTCCAGCGCAGCAGCACCTCGAAACCAGCGATCCTGGGATCATCGGCGGCCGTCGACAGCGGCTGCCACACGAGTGCTAGCTCGCCACGCGGAGCAGCCTGACGCAAGTCACGTTCCAGGAGCCGACGCTCACGCAGCTTGTCGTCCATCTCGGAACGAAAGAAGACGACCTGGTTCTTGCCCGCTCCCTTTGCCTGGTAGAGCGCGGTGTCAGCATTGTGCAGCAACGTTGCCGGATCCTGGCCGTCTGCCGGGAACCGGGCGACGCCGACGGACGCCGTCACGACATCATGCATCTCGCCAAAGCCCAGGTCGTAAGGAGCACGGAGAGCCTCCAACAAACGTTCGGCGATGTCGCCCGTGCTCTCGAGCTGGACGTCCGTCTGCAGGACGACGAATTCATCGCCTCCGAGGCGAGCGACCGTGCTCGTCTCCCGCGCGATCCGGCGAAGCCGCGCCGCGACCTCGCGGAGCAGCCTGTCGCCGACACCATGGCCGTGCACGTCGTTGACCGCCTTGAAGCCATCCAGGTCAAAGCAGAGCACTGCCAGCTGGCCGCCGACGCGCCCGGTGCAGGCAATCGCCTCGATGATGCGCTCCTGCAGCAAGGCCCGGTTGGCGAGACCGGTAAGGGCATCATGATGGGCGAGTCGATAAATTCGTTCGGCGGTGGCGCGATGTTCGGTGACGTCCTTGCACACCCCACGGATCGTGGAGGCCCGGCCCGAAGCATCCGACTCCAGGTGCATCTCGGACCAGAACCAGGCGACGCCGCCGTGGCGCAGCATGCGCCATTCCTGCTCGACCGCCGCCTCGCCGGCTGCTGCGCGCGAAAAGGCGCTGTCGAGCGTCATCCGGTCGTCGGGATGAACGGAGTTGAGCAGGTTCTCCCGCGTGGGCTCGAAGGTTCTGGGATCCGTGCCCAGCAGCTTGTGGAACTCGTTCGACATCACGAGGCGCCCGTCGGCGAGACCAAGCTCCCAGGTGGCGATCCTAGCGATCCTGTGCGCGTTCCTCAGCTCCGCAGCATGCGCCGCGGATTCGAGTGCAGCCTGCTCCCGCTCACCTGCGCGCTGCGCCGCCTCCCGGGCGCGTTCACCCGCCAGGCGGATGATCTCGTCGCGCTGCAATCCCTCGCGTTCGTTCAGCAAGTAGGTTCGGCGCTGCTCGCGCTCGAGGCGATGGTTGGCGAGAAGGGTGAACCCGCAGGTCGCGACGATGGAGCTGGCGACTAGCGCCTTCACGTCGGAACTGACGTCCTTCAGCAGCGAAAGGTCGATGATGTTGCAGATCACCACGACCATTGACGCCGGCAGGGCGAAGCGAAATCGCACGGCCACGACGACGTTGATGTAAAGCAAGGTAAGTACGGGCGCGTAGCGGAAAAATATGGCCGCCGGATAGACGCTTCCCTGATAGATAACCATCGGGATCACGAGAAGGATCAACGCGACCAGGGACGAGATCAGCTCGCGCTGGAACACTGGCGGTTCGGTTCGCAGGTAAAGCGTCACGGCAAGCACCATCGGCGTGACGAAGGCCAGCTGTGCCAGGAGTTCCCGCCGGGCGATGTCGGGCAACAGGTGGAAGTAGTTGAAGATGAACATGTTGCAAAGCAAGAAGCCCATCAGGCCGTAGCGCACGAAGCCTCGGCAGCGGTCCGGGCCGGTCTTGCTCTCGAATTGCGCCTCCAGCGCCGCCGGAAAGCAGAGACGATGCTGCCGTCGACGCAGCATGGACTCAATCAGGTCCGCGCGCTGTCCCGACGGCTCCGTGCTTTCCAACTCGATCGACATGCTGACCATCTACCGTTCCGCGGCGCAAACCGTGACGGCGCGCTGGAGCATGGAGCTTGCCGATGAATGATTAAGGAAAGCTGCATACGGGTTGGCCTGAGGCCGTTTCGATGTCACGACCGACACGTGGCGGGGCAGCGTCCATGGCTTCCGACGGCGGTGGCGAAGATGACGGGATCGTCGACGACGTGGTCAGAGCCGCAGCTGCTGACGCCCGCCGGGAAGATAAATGGATTCTCAAGGCTGCGCCTTGAGCGGGTCCAGGGCAG